>DVED01000163.1 GCA_015295945.1 Oscillatoriales cyanobacterium M59_W2019_021
GCGTTTAACAATTGAATTTGCATTGAGAGGATAAGTTTATTTTGTCATTTTTGGCGATCGAGAGTCAACCGGAATTCTAGGTCGCGATCTCGAGCGTCTCGATTGAAGGTTAAAATAATCAAATACGGGCGATCGTTTCTCAAAGTCATAAAGGTAAAATCAGATGATTCTGCAAGTCGAACACCAAAAAGTTTATACGCCTGATGAATATCTCGATCTAGAAGTTAATTCAGATCTGCGACATGAATACATTGATGGTGAAATCGTTAACATGACGGGTGGAACTCCAAATCACAACCAAATTGCTGGCAATCTCTATGCTGCGTTAAATTTCGCGCTCAAACGCCAGCCTTACCGCGTCTTTGTTACCGACCAACGACTTTGGATTCCTCGAAAAACTATTTATACTTATCCCGATATTATGGTAGTCTCAGGAGATTTACAATTTCAGGAAGGACGGCAAGATACGATTTTAAATCCAGTTTTTATTGCAGAAGTTTTATCCCCCTCGACTCGAAGTTATGATAAAACCGATAAGTTTTCTGCCTATCGGACGATTTCAACATTTCAAGAATATTTATTAATCGAACAGTCTCAGATACACGTCGAACACTACGTCAAGAACGATCGCAAGCGTTGGACATTCTCGGAGTACGACGAAGCTGAAGAAGTTATCGCTCTCAATTCGATCGACTTCCAGATTTTTCTGACCGATCTCTATGATAAAGTTGAGTTTGATTCGGAAGTCGATTAAATTTGATCGTTTCTTGACGATTCATTTTGGAGTAAGTCCTTTGCTCGTTCTATTTTCTGCAACGCTTTTTTTGAGCGCCTTTTTACTATTGGGGGTGCAACTGATGGTGGCAAAAATGATTCTTCCTATTTTGGGAGGGTCGCCATCAGTTTGGAATACCTGTATGTTTTTCTTTCAAGCAACTTTATTGCTAGGATACGGTTATGCTCATCTGGCAACTCGTTGGTGGGGGGTTCGCCGTCATGCAATTTTTCATAGTATTTTGCTCTTCATTCCCCTCGCTTTTTACCGATCGCATTTCAGAAAACTGAAGTAGGGAGCGAAATAGCTCATCCCATTTTATCAGTGTTAGCGTGGTTAACTCTTGGGGTAAGCGTTCCTTTTTTCGTGGTGTCAACGAGTGCGCCTTTAGTGCAAAAATGGTTTGCTCAAACGCCACATCCCGATCGAGACGATCCGTATTTTTTGTATGCTGCGAGTAACTTTGGCAGTTTATTAGGTGTTCTCAGTTACCCACTGGTTATCGAACCTAGTTTTTCTTTAGATCGGCAAAGTTTTCTGTGGATGATCGCTTATGGATTGCTCGTAATTGTAACGATCGGATGTGCGACTTTTATTGGGAAATTGGGAGGCGATCGAGAGCAGGCTATAACTTTGGCACGATCTCACGAAGACTTCCCAGAAACTTTTTTAACGCCTCCCATAACCCAACAAAAAATTCAATGGGTTTTCCTATCATTTTTACCGTCTAGCTTGATGCTAGGCGTCACTACTTATATTACCACGGATATTGCGTCAATTCCACTCCTGTGGGCAGTTCCGTTAGCGATTTATTTATTAAGTTTTGTTCTGACGTTTTCTCGAAAATCTTTCCAATTAAATCGCACTTTAATTAGCATTTCTCCTTTATTTTTTTCCGGGACGATCGCCTTAGAAAACATTAAAATACTCTTACCCGTAGGCATTTTATTATTCGCTCACTGGGGAAGTTTATTTCTAGCCAGTTGCGTCTTGCATGGCGAATTAGCGAAAAGTCGTCCGCATCCCGAGTATTTAACGGAATTTTACTTCTGGATTTCGCTGGGGGGAGTTTTAGGTGGATTATTTAATTCGATTGTCGCACCTTGGATATTTCCCAGGCTTGTGGAATACCCGCTCATTATCGGACTCGTATTGCTTTTGCTGCGCGATCCCTGGCAAGAAGATCGATCGTCTAAGCCAGAAATTGAAAACTTAGAGGCACTAAATCGAGAAGTTAAACAAGCCAAAATTGAAAATCCAGATCTCGATGTTTCCGAATGGGTTTCCGCCAATGTTTTGTCTCACTATTCATCTCGAAATAGACCTAGAAAACGGACTCTTTTTTCACTCACTTTGCCGATCTCTTTGGGGGTGCTAATCGGCAATTTTTTCCTGGGGTTTCAACTGAATTTAGGCAATAGCAGTTTTATCGCTTGGCTCTTCACACTTGGTTTATTTGGCGCGATCGGTTATGCGTTTTCTCTCTATCCTTGGCGATGGCTGGTTGGTTTTATTTTTGTTATTTTGCTGAATCAATTTGCCTTACCGACGAGTCAGGTTATATACAGCGATCGCAATTTTTTCGGCGTGAATCAGGTTTTATACAATGCGACCGAAAACTATCATGCATTCGTTCACGGGACAACGCTACATGGCAAGCAAAGTCTCGATCCTCAACGCCAAAACGAACCGCTCACGTATTTTACAAAAACTGGACCGATCGGACAACTGTTTCAGTCTTTAGAGACAGAACCCAGAATCTCTCGTATCGGTGTGATAGGATTGGGGGTGGGAACGTTAGCAGCTTATGCCAAACCCGGACAAACTTGGAGGTTTTATGAAATCGATCCGGCTGTGGAAAAAATTGCCTCCGATCCGCAATATTTTACGTTTTTACAGAATGCTAAAGGCGAGGTGAACATCGTTTTAGGTGACGGTCGATTGTCGATCGCTAAAGTTCCAAATAACTCCTACGATTTGCTGGTGATGGATGCTTTTAGTTCCGATTCCATTCCCGTTCATTTAGTGACTCGAGAGGCGATCAATCTGTATTTACAAAAGTTATCTCCTCAAGGTTTACTGGCACTCAATATTACCAACCGCTACCTCGATCTTCAACCGGTTATCGGTGCATTAGCTCGCGATCGCAATTTAGTGACACTAACCCAATGGGATAAAATCGTATCAGTAGAAGAACGCCAACTTGGAAAAACACCCTCTCATTGGGTTATTTTAGCTCGCGATCGTCGCGATTTTGGTAATCTCGCGAACGATCCCAGATGGAAACCCATTGCTAATGAGAGTTCGATTTCGGTTTGGACGGATAATTTTTCCAATCTATTTCGATCTCTGCGAATTTTTAAAACTCGATATAGCGGTTTGTAATCCACTAGATAAATATAGTTAGATATTGGGGCAACCACGGGGGGATTGCCCCTACAAATCTATCGAAAGATTTACAACTCATTTAGGATGGCTATAGATTGATAATAGCTCTATTTCTTTTTCTAATTTTTTTCTCCGCAAAGCCTTTGATAAACTTCGCATTCAGCGAGACTGGAAAAATTTGAAGTTAGGACAAATTTGTTGAGTCCAATCGCATTGTTCTAAATAAGGAGATTGCCAGGATAGAGGCTTATCTAGCAAGTCTCGCACTCCAGTCACCCCTTGAAGACAAAACAAGAATAATGCAAAACAATTTAAAATGATATGAATTTTTCTCCATTTATTTGATCGATCTTCGTATATTTTAGGTTTGATCGTTAAGGCAATAACCATTAATATAGAAACAAGGATTCCCGAGTAGTAGTGGGAGATATACCATTGTTCCGTTCTCCAAAAAACGCCTTCTTGCGACCCCAAAATAATCAATCCCGCACTCGTCATCGCTGCCAGGATGCCTCGCCAAATATACCTTCGTGACTGATATAAACAAATCAGCGAGCCGATTGTCGCGACAAACATTAATACAATAACAACGATCGAACTAATTTCTTTTTGAAAGAGTTCGCCTTTAAAAATAATCGAATAAGCTAAGGCGATCGAGGTTAATCCGACGACCGAACCTGTCAAATAATGACCGAATTTGACGTGTTCGCGATTGACAACGGGAGGAATGAGGCTTTTACCTCCTGCTGAAGTTTCTAGCCGACGCTGGCGAGTTTGCCACGCCATATTCACGACCATTCCCAAGATGGGAAAAACGAGAATCACGGCAAGTGCGGGGTGAACTAATCCTAACAGGTCTTTTGCATCCATTTCTCAACTCTTTCAATTTCACAGGAGAATTTACTATATCATCATCGAGCGTACGTTTTCGACGATCGATTGTAGGATAAGTCGAAATGTTAAATTATTTTCCAAACTGTAGAAAATGCTGCCATAAGAACGCTATAAATAACTCTAAAGCATCAAATCGATCGATATGAATGGAGCAATACTAGCGGCAATCGCTTATGGAGTCTTGGCGATCGTTGGCGGAATGATCGGCTATCGCCAAGCTAAAAGTCATGTTTCCCTAATTTCTGGAGTTGGCAGTGGAGTTCTCCTCATTTTGGGTGGTGTCTTGCAGCTTTGGGGACAAACTTGGGGACTCTGGCTGAGTGCGATCGTTACCCTCGTTTTAATTGCGGTTTTTGCTATGCGACTTGCCAAAACTCGCAAAGTTATGCCAGCGGGTTTGATGCTCATTTCTGGAACGATCGCCTTGGCGATTATCTTAGAAAGCCTGTTGGGCAGATAAATAATTCCGTTTTAAAAGTTCAATTTTTTTAATCAACATGAAACCGAAATTTAAAGATATGACGGCTTGGCATCAAGCCGAACTGTTAATGCAGCCAACCCTAATTCGGACGATCGACAACTTGCGAAAACACCTAGAAAAATCGACTTGGAAAGGAACGTATCGGGAAATTCAAGAGCCATTCCCCGGATACAAACTCGATTTAGAATTAGGCGATCGCCAAGAAACGATCGATATTTGGGAATTGTGCTATCAAATTTGCTTTCGGAACTATCAACCCACCCACGCTCCAGACGAAAGCTATGAAGTGGAAATCGATACGAGCTTATTCAATGAAAATGGTGAAGTGGATTGGATCCGCCTCGATGCTAAAGCTCAAAGTCTTATTGCCGATATCTTTAATAATTTAGGGGGTGGGTAGGGGCGAAGCATTTAGGCAATAATTTATCGGTTCGATCGTCAAATTTTGTGCCAAATGCTTCGCCTTCCGAGTTGGGATCGCTCTACCGCCGTCGGCTGCGGCTGGGACGTGCAGAACGACCGCCACTGCCAAATCCGGTCGATCGTTTTTGATACGTCGGTTTGGATTTGCTACCCGTACGCAAATTGCTCGAACCATAACCCGAACCCGTAGAACGGGTGGAGTTACCTTGGGGTTTGCGTTGGGTGGAAGAGGAGGTAGACGGCGATCGCAAATTGCCTGTGGTACGGAGGGTTTGGCGATTTTTCACCGCTGCCGGAGGTGCGTTATACCGCGATTGATAGCTTTGTACCGCTTGGCTGTAGCTGCTGCCGTAGCCGCCGTATCCCGTCATGACGACGCCGGGTTGGTACACAGGGGGAACGTAGTAGCGGGGGGAGAAGAGCATATTGCCAACAATTTGACCCGCTAAGGCTCCCGCAAAGGGAGTCCAGAAGCTCGATTCCCGACGGACGATAACCGTTTGAGTCTGTCCGGTTTGCGGGTCGGTTTGCTGTTCGGCAACGTTGTGAACGTACTCGATGCGGAAGTCTTCGGTGAGGTGCAATATGGCTTGTCCGCCATCCACGCTGAGGTAACTTCGCTTGCCTGCCTGCACTTCCTCGGGGGTGAGTTGTGCCATTTGCAAATCCGTCGTTTGAAAGGTCGGAGAAACGCCAGCAGGCGTATTCAGGAGCATCAAGGTATACAACCCATCTGCGTCATTGTATTGAGCTTGTTGGACGGGATACTCGCCACTTGTAACCTGGTTCGGTGCAACTGCGACGGTAGAATTCGCCGATCCCGAACCCGAGTAATTAGAAGCAGACGAACCACAGGCGGTGGTCGTCCAACAAAAGGTCAAACACAAACAAAATGAAAAAATTCGACGTAACATTTTTTTCTGTTAATTTAGCACTGAAAACTCTTTTCCTGCTTTGTTTTATAGCGGAATGAGTTCTGGGAAATTCACCAAAACTTGTTCTTCAGTTAATTCATCTCCTAGTTTAGCGGGGGAGAAGTGAACTTGGATGGCTCTGAGTTGGTGATTGTAGTGAAGGTTAATTATCGCTTTTAGTCCATTTTCCATCGCTTCCACATTGGCGAGATCGGTTTCCAAATCGGGAACTTCGCCTTCAGCGGCGATCGTTAACATCACCACTAAATTGCGGGTAATCGGTAAAGAAAACGGTGCGTTCGTCGCACCCGCAGCCCCATATTCAGGTTGACTGAGATAGCGTTGTGCGGAATCGGTAAAGAGTTCGTTAACGTAATCTCCGGCTTCTTCTTCTTTCCAAAAGACATCGCCTTCATTGGCTGCCGATTGCCAGTAGGTTTCGTATTGCAGGAGTTGCTGGCAAATATCGACTAAATCTTCGCCTAAGATTTCTAAATCTCCTTCGGCATCGATCGCATTTCGTCCGGCTTGATTCAACGTGCCTAACAGCGGTGCGACTTCCTCTCCCGCCAAGTGCAGCATCACCCGACAAACGACAAATCTGGTTTTTCCTGTAAATTTTTTAAACCGATCGCCCAAACCACTCATAACTCGATATCTCCTCAAGATATATTTCAATTCTAATCGATATCGGTTATTTTGGAGGGCGCTTCTTTGGATTCTTTTCAAAGTATTGTTGATGGGATTCATCAGCGAGATAGTAGTCTCCGGCAGGTTGAATTTGGGTGACGATTTGCCGATCAAATTTTCCGGATTGCTGAAGTCTTAGTTTCGACCTACGGGCAGATTCTTCTTGGGCGCGATCGTGGTAGAATATGACCGATCGATACTGCTCGCCGCGATCGGGTCCTTGGCGATTCAGTTGGGTGGGATCGTGAATTTTCCAAAAGACATCGAGCAACGTTTCGTAGCTCACTTCTTCCGGATCGTATTCCACTTGCGCCACTTCCGCATGACCCGTAATTCGGGATAATACATCGAGATAGGAAGGGTTGGAAAAATGCCCCCCCATATAGCCGACAGAAGTCGATTTTACCCCTTTAATTTTCCGAAAAGCCGCTTCGACTCCCCAAAAACATCCGGCTCCAAATGTTGCTAGTTTTGTCATTGGTTATTGGTTATTGGTTATTGGTTATCGAACGTAGGGTGTGTTGAGCGATCGCGAAACGCACCCATTTATATAATTAATTTAAATCCTCCAAATCGACTCCCAATTCGCGTAATTTTCGAGCGAGTTTTTCAGCCTTTTGGGCTTCTCGATTCGCGCGTTCTGCTTCCCTTTTCACCTGCTCTTGCGGAGTCAAATACCGATTTCCCTCAGCATCGTACCAATACAACCATTCTCGCGTTAACCCAGAATAATTACCTCGATCGCATCCGATTCCCAAGCCAATTTCTGGCATCCACACCGGATTACCCGATTGCAATTCATATCTACCATTGACTAACTTATGCACTTCCAAACGCGGCTTGCGACGACGGCGAGATGAATAGATAGCGTAATATAAAACCCCTAAAGATTGATATTCATCTAACTTATCGCTGTATTCCTTCCGATAATTGGTAGAAACCACTTCTAGGACTAAACTAGGAATGATATTTTCATCCCATAACACGTAACTGGGGCGCAATTCTTCATCGTAAAACCGTTCCACTCCCAAACTCAAAAAACCATCGGGAACCATCGGAGGTTTATCGGGATGATAGTAAATTCCCATATCGATACCGAAGAACCAATCCATCCGTTCCGACCCGATCGTTAATAAGATGGCTTTTAATAAACCCGGTATCAATTCTTGAAGTTCGTTATCCACAGGCGTTTCATCGGAATCGGGAAGTTCGTCGGCAGAAGGTAAATGTCTCGGTAAGTCGCACTGGTACATGGCAGCTTTCCCAAAAACTCATCTTGATTATAGTACGAGTAGAAGATCCCGATACAGATCGGGACTTGACTGACACCGATCGATCCCTGGTTCGACAACTAGAAACTATATCTTTGATCGGTTCTTGAGTCTAAATTTTCTGGTTATTGCGATCGCAACATATCGCCAACTGCCAGCACGATTTCTGGAAACGCTAAGGGAGAAATAGAATCTTCATCGGATAGAACCATGATTTGCCGATAACCCTCTAAACTGGGTTCTCTAAAAACATGAAGTTGGCGGTTGGTGACATCCAAAACCCAATAATCGGAAATCCCCGATCGCCCGTAGACCACCGCTTGAAATTCCGTATCGCGATTGAGGCTACTATCTGCAACCTCAATAATTAAATAAATTTCTTCCAGCGTTGGATGATGGTCTTCGTAAAATGACGGATTGGGAACGACGACGGCAATATCGGGTTCGGGTTCGGAGTAATCGTTCAAGCGAACTGGATCTTGCAATCGAACTAAAACGCGACCTGACAGGCGATTTCGGAGTAAATTATCGGTTCTGCCAACGGCGGCACTATGTGGCGTTCCTTTCATCGGTTTGTTAAAAATCTGCCCGTCAATCAGTTCGACCCGTTCGTCTGGATTTAAAATTCCCAGTTCTCCCATCCGATGATATTCGTCAACCGTAATCCGGCGTAGTTCGACTAACATTATTCAAATCTCATAAAAAAGAAGGATGAATTTCTCAAAAATTCACCCTTCTATTTTACCGATCGATCGTTAGCTTATACAGCTACTTCGGCAGTTTCGATCGCTTGCACCCGATCGAGCAAAGTTTGCAGCGTCTCCCCTTCAATCACTTCCGTTTCCAAGATTTTTTGGGCGATTTCTTCCATCAAATCTCGGTTTTTCTCCAGGATTGCCAAAGCGGTTTGATGTCCGGCTTCCACGATATCTTTCACTTCTTCATCGATCGCCCGTGCGGTATCGTCGCTGACATTGCGGCGGGGATTCATTATCATCCCATCTCCGAGGAACGTATTCTGCGAACCTTTCTCGTACGCCAGCGGTCCCAACACCTTACTCATGCCATAAGTCGTCACCATCCGTTCTGCCAAATCCGTTGCCCGTTGTAAATCGTTGGCTGCCCCGGTGGTGATGCTGCCGAAGATGATTTCCTCAGCGGCACGTCCCCCCAGGAGCGTGGCGATTTGGTCGCGCAGTTCCGACTCCGACATCAAGAAGCGATCTTCGGTGGGCATTTGTAAGGTATAACCCAGTGCTGCCATCCCCCGAGGGACGATGGAGATTTTCGCCACCTTACCGCCACCCGGCATCAATGCCCCCACTAAAGCGTGACCGACTTCGTGATAGGCAACGATTTTCTTTTCCTTGTCGTTGAGGACTCGGCTTTTCTTCTCCAATCCAGCCACGACTCGTTCGATCGCCTCAGCAAAGTCTTTTTGGGCGACGGTTTCCCGGTTTGCCCGTGCGGCTAGCAGTGCCGCCTCGTTGACCAAGTTCGCCAAGTCAGCACCCGCAAAACCCGGCGTGCGAGTGGCGATCGCCTTCAGGTCGATATCGTCGCCCAATTTCACCTTTTGCGCGTAGATTTCCAAAATTTTCAAGCGTCCGGCTAAATCCGGGCGATCGACCAACACTTGGCGATCAAACCGTCCGGGACGCAATAACGCCGGATCGAGGGTTTCCGGACGGTTGGTTGCCGCCAACACGATCACCGTATTCTCCCCGGCCGAAAAGCCATCCATCTCGGTGAGCAACTGGTTGAGGGTTTGTTCCCGTTCGTCGTTACCGCCGACGAATCCCCCGTTACCCGCACGAGATTTACCGATGGCATCCAACTCGTCGATAAAGATGATGCAGGGCGATTTCTTCTTGGCTTGCTCGAACAAATCGCGCACTCGCGCCGCACCCGCACCGACAAACAACTCTACGAACTCCGAACCGGAGATGCTGAAAAACGGAACCCCCGCTTCCCCAGCCACCGCTTTCGCCATCAAGGTTTTCCCGGTTCCCGGAGGTCCGACTAACAGCACCCCTTTAGGAATCCGCGCCCCGATGCGGGTAAAGCGTTGCGGCGTTTTCAAGAATTCCACCACTTCGGCGAGTTCGGTTTTAGCTTCTTCCACACCCGCTACATCGTCAAATGTCACTTTGGTGGCGTCGTCTTGTACGTAAACTTTGGCGCGACTCTTGGTAATCGACAGCGCCCCTTGCGGACCGCCGGCACCACCACCGCGTGCGAGGAAGAACTGCCAAATCGCTACGAAAATTAACGGCGGAATTACCCAGCTTAACAAGCTACCGAACCAGCTATTTTTCGGCGGGGGTGCAGCGGCGAATTCCACACCCTTCGCTTCCAGGCGATTGGGCAACTCCAAGTCGAAAATTGGCGTGGTTGCTAGAACTTGCTGGGGCTGACCCTCTTCGGTTTTCAACTGATAGCGAATTTGGTCTTGGGCGACGTAAGCTCGCGCCACTTCCCCGTCTTCGACTTGGGCGATGAAGACGCTATAGGGAACTTGGGGGATTTTCGGCGCGAACAGTTGGGGGAAAAATAAGTTTAGCAGTAGGAACCCCCCCGACACCCACAGGAGAATACTCCCGATGATGCGCGAACGAGAGGGTTGGGGATTGTCTTTTATACTCATTTTCTGTATCCATGAGGGTTCGACCGAGGGCAGGCTCCCGTCGTCTTGTGACTGGGCAAAAGACTGGAACAGCCCAAGCCTTCAGATCTGTGAACTTTTATTACATTATTTCATAAACCCCGAGGGGCGCACGGTGGAGATTGCCGCACCTCATCGAGTGGGGTTTGGGGTTTGTAGGGGCGAAGCATTTGGGCGATAAATCTCAGGTGAAACCCAAGATCTACATTCCAAATGCTTCGCCCTCTTCTCTTCGAGGGTTTGAAAACACGCTCTAAAGAGTGGGTGGAATTTCGAGATCGTTTAACCCCACCCACCGATTGCTACCCATTTTACTCTCCGTAATGTTCGCTGGAAATCTTACCCCGAAACACCACGTAGTTGTAGATGTTGTAAAACAACATGATCGGAATGAGAAACCCGATAAAAACGATCATGAACACCAAAGCGCTAGGCGAGGCAGCGGCTTGGTAAATGGTGATTTGGGGAGGAATAATATAGGGAAAAATAATTAATCCTAACCCCAAAAAGGAGAGCAAAAAAATCAGCATCGTCCAAACGAAGGGCGATCGCTCTTTCCCCTGTTGGAGACTTTGCCACAAGCACCATACCAAAATTCCCCCGAGGATGGGAATGGCGGCAAAAACGTACAGTAAAGGAGGCTCGAACAACCGCGATCGCACTTGTTCGTAAAAAATCGGCGTGCCGATCGTAATGAGAACCGCACCGATTAACGTCGTCCAAGTTGCCAGTTTTGCGGTTTTATAGTGGGTTTGTTGGAGTTCTCCCGTGGTTTTCATCACCAAATACGTCGAACCGATCAACACGTAGCCTTGAATTAGGGTTAACGCCACCAAAATCGATCGCCAACTCAACCAATCCCACATTCCGCCGATAAAATGCCCCGCTTCATCAACCGCAATGCCTTCAAACACCGTCCCCAGGGCAAATCCCTGACCCAAAGCCGCTAAAAAACTCCCAACCCCAAACGCCAGATTCCAGAAGAATTTGCGATCGGCATTTTCCCGAAATTCAAAGGCAACCGCTCGCAAAATCAACCCGACAATCATCATCACCGCCGGGATATACAACGCATTGAGAACCGTACCGTAGGCAAGGGGAAATGCACCAAATAGCGCCCCTCCCATCAATACCAACCACGTTTCATTCGCGTCCCACACATTTCCCAAACTCGTCATCAAAATGCTGCGACGCTCTTCCGTAGAAGCAGTAAGCGACAGAATCCCAATGCCGAGATCGAAACCATCGAGCAAAATATAGAGAAACAGAAATAGCCCAAGAATGATAAACCAAACTTGGGGCAAAAACTGTTCTAAGGGGTCCATAATCTTCTCCTATTGTTGGGCTTCTGCGGGACGACGATCGGGTTCGTGTTGTGCGGGAGTCGTATCCAGCGTCGGTTCCACTGCTTCTTGAGGAATTGGTAACTCCAAATTGGGACCTTTGCGAAGGATGCGACTGCCAAAGTACAGCGTCGCGACAAACAGCAAAGAATACAAAACCACAAACCCGCTCAACGAGGCTAAAACCTCTCCGGCAGGCAAATGAGATGCGGCATCGACGGTGCGAACTTCCCCATAAACCGTCCACGGTTGCCGTCCCACACAGCGCACGATCCAGCCCGTTTCTACCGCGATATAGCCCAAAGGTGCGGCGCCAATCCAACCGAATAAGAGCCATTTTTGTCGGGCAATGGTATCAGCAGCCAGTTGACCGCGTACCCACTGAAAAACGGTGACGAGCATCAAACCCACCAAGAAGAATCCGATGCCGCTCATAATTCGGAAAGAGTAGTAAATCAATCCCACCATGCGGGGGCGATTTTCCGGTTGCCATTCCTTCAGTCCGCGAACGGGTTCGGAGAGCGTGGGTTTGAGTTCCAAAATGTAACTTAAGGCGTGGGGAACTTTAATTTCCCAATCGTTTTTCTCCGCTTTTTCATTGGGACGTGCCACTAAACTCCAATCGGCAGATTCTCCGGCAGGAATGGTTTCCCATTGCGCTTCGATCGCTGCTAGTTTGGTAGGTTGGTAGTGATAGACTTGTTCGGCACTCAAATGTCCGATGAAAATTTGTAACGGTGCAACGGCGATCGCGGCGGCTAAGACAATTTTGAAAGATTTGGCAAAAAATTTTTCGTGGCGTCGGTTGACAATATACCACGCACTAATCCCCCCAATGACAAATAACGAAGTCTCCAAAGTGGCAAAGAACATATGGAGAACGCTATTGAGCATAAAAGGGTTGAGAATGGCTTGGAAGTAATCGCTGACGACGAACTTACCATCGACGAACGCGCCACCAGCAGGAGTTTGCAGCCAAGAATTCGCCACCAAAATCCAAAAGGTCGAGAGGTTTGCACCAAAGGCAACCATAATCGTTGCCAGGTAGTGAATTAGCGGTGGAACTCGTTCCCAACCGAACAGCATAATCCCTAGAAATCCCGCTTCTAGCATGAATGCCATTGAAGCTTCAAAGCCTAAAATGCTACCCAAAAAATCGCCCACGGCTTCGGAAAAAGGCGCCCAATTCGTGCCGAATTGAAATTCCATCGGCAGTCCGGAAGCGACCCCAATCCCGAAATTGAGGACGTACAATTTCGACCAAAATCGCGCGTGGCGATAGTAGTCGGGATTTCGCGTTTTCAGCCACAGTCCTTCGACAATAACGAGGTAAATTGCCATCCCCGTGGTGAGGACGGGCCACAGCATATGAAAAATCGCAGTTAAGGCAAACTGCATTCGCGACAGGACAACGGTATCGGTTAAAAAGTCCATAACTCGTGCTTCGTGACAGTATTACCCACTTGTATTTGTTACGAGATATCTCTATAACTTCATTTCTTTTAACAAATATTGGCGATTCAAGCTACTGACAGAGGGTCAAACTCGGACAATCTACAGATTTGCTTTGGGATCGCTGGCTCTGGATGTGATGCGTTAACCTAAACGTAGCGACGTTTGCATTGAACGATTGTAAATCGCCATCAAGTGAATTTGTTAGTTGTTGATTCTGAAAGTGAGGCGATCGAGCGATGGATAGATTAGAGCAGCAGCGCGAAATCGTTCGGGATGTTTTAACCCAATACCATCAGCGTTGTTAGTCGTCCACTGCGATCGCGGTTCGACTATTCGCATCATCAGTGTTAGATGTGCCACCCCATCCCAAAAGCGTTGTTATGAACGAGGAGACTAATTTCACCGCTCAACCCGAGTTTTCAGAGGACGAGATGCTCGAGGAATACGATTTTAGCCAAGCTGTCCGAGGCAATCCCCGTCAATATCTGCGCGATCGATCGACCGTCCGCATCGAGACGGAAAATGGCGATATTGAAGCTCGAATTATTACGGTGGAAGTGAAGGCGATCGTCGATGAAAATGGTAGCGTGACGATTCAACTTCCGCCTGATATTTCGCCTGGGGAATACCCAATGACGCTGTTAATTCAAGTATAGAGCGTCGAAAAAATAGAATATGGTGTTTCTGTCGATCGAGCGACACGTAAAATAAAATAGAAGTAAGTCGCAATTTCTACTTGCCATGATGAGATGAATACTCAGTTAGTTGACTCCTTAATTCAAGCGATCAAAGCGTTGACTCCGGAAGAAACTTTACTGTTTCAAGAAAAATTAGCAGCGATCGCCATTCAAAGTACGCCGGGAGTTTGTGGGGGTTATGCTCGAATTCGCAACACCCGCATTCCCGTTTGGACGCTCGTTTCGCTCCACCAACAGGGAGCCGATGAAGTCGAGTTACTCCAAAATTATCCAGGTTTATCTCCTTTCGATTTAGAGAATGCTTGGCGTTATTACGCTCGCCATCGCCAAGAGATCGATCGAATTATTGCGTCCCACCAAACGGATGAAGATTGAAACGATAAGGTTATATTCCAATGAAAATTTGCCGAGTACAATGGTCGATCACTTGCGCGATCTCGGATGCGATGTTTTAACGTCTTTTGAGGCAGGTCAAGCCAATCGAGGCATTCCCGATGACGAAGTTCTGCGTTTTACAACGGAACAAAATCGGGGGGTCATTACCTTCAATCGCGATGATTTTGTGGCGCTTCATCGTAGCGGTCAACAGCACGCTGGAATTATTGTTTGTAAAGACGATCAAAATTACATCGGGCAAATTTCCACTCTTCATCTCTATCTGCAGGAAATTGACTCGCTGTTCGATCGTCTCATTCGCGTCAAAAAGCAAAATCAGCCCGGTTTAAGTTCTCCTATTTTTGTCATTCAAGAATATCAACGATAAATCGTCAATCGTGCGAAAAATAGAAGCTAATTAAACTCCGTACCTGCCATGATTCCCCAAACTCCCGAACTTCCGGACGAAGATCTCACCAAATCTCAACTGTTGGATCGCTTAGGGATGACACCTACCCAACTTGCTGAATTTTGCCAGCAGTGGCACGTCGCCGAACTAGCTCTATTTGGCTCTATTTTACGCGATGACTTTCGATCAGATAGCGATATCGATCTTCTCGTGACTTTCGATCCCGACGCTAAAATGAGCCTCTTAGATTTGGTGAGCATGGAATATGAACTTGCAGAACGATGCGATCGAAAAGTTGATGTATTGACTCAAAAATCCGTTGCTAATAGCTCGAACTGGCTTCGTCGCCAAGAAATTCTCAATACAGCTCAGGTGATTTATGAATCGAGATCTAACCTACTTGCTCGATCTGGAAAAAACGTGCCGAACGATCGTAGAACTAGTTGAAGGAATGAGCCAAGAATCATTCTTAGGCGATCGACGAACGTATTTAGCAATTCTTTATGAAATCACCGTTACCGGAGAAATTGTCAAGCGACTTTCCCCTGAATTTCGGCAAGAACACTCAAAAATTCCCTGGAAACAAATTGCTGGGATGCGGGATAAGCTCATCCATGATTATAACGAAGTCGATCTTGGCTTAACTTGGGAAGTTACTCAAAGGGATATTCCGGCATTACTAGACTTTATCGTACCACTACTACCGAGTCACCCCGATCAATGAGGCGATTAGAACTTATGATGCAAGCGAGAACCAAAAAGCCATCGATCGCGCAAAAAATAGAAGCCAATTCAACTCTGTACCTGCCATGATTATCCATCAAGACATCGCTACAGATTCGGGTTGAGTGGCTAAGCGCCCATCTTCCATGTAAACAATTTGATCGGCAATATCCAAAATTCGATTGTCGTGAGTCACCAACAAAATCGTACAACCCTGTTTTTTGGCTAAATCGTGCATTAAATCGACGACATCTCGTCCGGTTTTTTTATCTAAAGCAGCAGTCGGTTCGTCGGCAAGGACGATTTTGGGACGACTGACCAGGGCGCGGGCGATCGCCACTCGCTGTTTTTGTCCCCCCGATAAATTCGCTGGATAGTAATCGATATGCTCTTTCAAACCCACCTGCTTTAACATTTCGGTAGCGCGACGGTGACGTTCCCCTTTTGATAAAGTGCCGTGAACTTCTAATCCCATTTGCACGTTTTCCAGGGCAGTTAAACTACCGTGCAAATTGTGCGCTTGGAAAATATAGCCGTTGTGTCGTCTGGCTTTTACCAATTCCTTTTGACTCGCACCGCACAGTTCTTGCCCTAAAATGTTGAGGCTACCAGACTGCGCCGATCGCAACCCTCCAATCAGCGTTAGCAGCGTGGTTTTCCCCGAACCCGAAGGTCCGGTCATAATGACGATTTCCCCGGCAAAAATCTCTAAATTGATGTCGAATAACACCTGTTTTCGGAGTTTTCCCGTTCCGAAATAGTGGTCGAGTTGGTGAATGGCAATAACGGGTTTCTGATTCATCATTTTTAGCAATGGGTAGAGACGAATAGCCTTTCGTCTCTACTGAAACTCTCTTCCAGTCTTCTTAAGAAGACTTTCGCTGTTAGCCCGCACTTAAGTTGCGGGCGGGCATTGGCTGATAGAGGTGCAAGATCTCAGTCTACCCAAGCGACGAGATATCTGTTTCTTTCCCTTCTGCCCTCTGCCTTTTGCTATATCCATCACGAGAAAATATCAGCCGGATCGGCAGCTTGGAGTCGGCGGGTGGCGATCGCCCCAGATGCCCCGCACATCACAAATGTGAGTAACAGAACGATAACACCCCGACCAAAAGGCATGGCGATCGGCAGTGCGGTTGCCGTTGCCGTCAGTTGATAGGCGCCCAGAGCGATCGCCAAACCGGGAATAAAGCCCAAAATCGATAAAATCAGCGCTTCTTCAAAAATTACCCCCAGTAAATACGCATTGCGATAGCCCATCGCTTTGAACGTGGCATACTCTGCCAAATGGCTGTTTACGTCTGTCGAAAGCACTTGGTAAACGATGACAATGCCGACGATAAACCCCATCGTCGTCCCCAACCCAAAAACAAAGCCGATGGGCGAAGTGGCTTTAATCTCCGCCATCTCGAAATCGATATAACCTCGATTGGTCAGCACCTGCACGTCGTCGGGCAACCGTGCCGCTACTGCCGCTCTCACCCGATCGGGATCGGACCCCGGATGCAGGCGAATCAGCCCCAAACTCACGGCTCCTGCATCCCGTTTGGGAAACAACCGTAAAAAGTTTTGGTCGCTGGTAATCAGGGCGCCATCGTCCGAAAAAGACGCTCCAACCTTAAACAGTCCGGCGACAGTGACGGTTCGCCGTCCGATTTCCGTGGTGACTCGCTCTCCCTGTTGCACTCGGGTAATGATGTCCTGGTATTTGCCTCGCGACGCCCGATCGAACAAAACAGTATCGGGCATCCGAATCGCGTCTAGCTGTTGGTTGACTTCCGGCAAGTTAAACGACGGTCGATCGGGATTTTGCCCGACCAGCAGCATCGATGTCTTTTTCCGGGTTTGAGGATTGCGCCAGTCCACGGATTGAATGTAAAGCGCATCTGCCGAAGCGACTCCCGGTACGTCGAGTGCCTGGTACAGTCGCCGTCGGGGGAAGGTTCGCAGTTTCCCAAAGTTCTTGGCTTGGGTGCCGATGATGACCAAATCCGCTTTCAGGGTGCGGGGATATTGAGTGTTGGTTTTATACAAGGCAGCCGCAAACCCAAGCTGCATGAAAATGAGAACGTCGGCAAACGTAATTCCCGCGATCGCCACGAGCAGACGCATTCGATCGTGTTTGAGTTGCAGCAGTCCCAAAGGGGTACGCTCTATTAACGTTTTAATAAAGCCCAGCATGGCGGTTAGTCCGTTTGAATGGTGACGGTAACTTGCAAGTTGGTCAGTCCGGCAACTTTCTCGCTGGATGCCGGATCGAGGCGGACGCGCACCTCGACGATTTTGGCGTCAATATTGGCGGCGGGGTCTTCGTTGACGACTTGTTGCTGTTGCACTTCCAAACCGATGCGATCGACCGTCCCCCGGAGCGTTTCGGGAATAGCGGGTGAGGTAATTGTGGCAGGTTGTCCGGTCTCAATTTTGGCAATGTCGTTTTGGTAAACTTCGGCAACTGCCATCATCTGTTGGGTTTGTCCCAAGGTGGCGATGCCCTTGTCGGCTATGGTTTCGCCGGGATAGGTGTGAATTTTCACGATTTGACCCGATCGGGGCGATCGCACGTAAGCTTGGTCTAAGTTGGCTTCGGCTTCGGCAACAGATGCGATCGCCGATTGCACCTCCGCTTCTGCCGCGTCTACGTCTACCGGACGCACTTCGGCAATGCTATCCAGTTTCGAGGTAGCTTCGCTGACTTGTTCGGTTCCCGTCCTTTGGATGCGTTCCAAGTTAGCTCGCGCTTCGGCGATTTGCTGACTCAATGTGCCATCGATCCGGTCTAAGTTAGCTCGCGCTTCGTTGATTTGTTCCCGTGCCGTGCGATCGATCCGCTCCAAATTGGCTTGCGCTTCGGCAACTTGCTGGCGGCTGGTTTCCAGGCTCAAACTTTTGCTATCGAACAGAGATTGAGAAATTGCCCCATCTTCGGATAGCTGGCGGTAGCGTTGATATTCGGCTTCGGCATTTTTTAATTCGGCGTTCAACCTTCCCAGGGTGGCGATTTGCGCTTGTCGATCGCCCTCCCACTGTGCCTGGATGCGATCGATCGTTGCCACTTGCGCCGCTCTTTCGGTATCCCACTGCGCTTGCAGGCGATCGATGGTGGCGATTTGCGCGGCTTCTTCTCCCTGACGCTGTGCTTGCAGGCGATCGATCGTCGCTTCTTGGGCGGTTATATCTCCGGATTTCGCCCCCGCTTTCACCTGTTCTAGGCGCGATCGCGCCACGCGCACTTGTTCCTCGGCTTTATATAGGGCGGCTTGCAGGCGATCTCGATTATCCAAAATGGCGATGACTTGTCCCGCCTCCACCCGATCGCCCTCCTCAATATATAATTCCTCGATCCGGCTTTCCTGGGTCGATGTGGGCGCCGTCAGGTCGATCGTCTCCCCTTCCGGCTCCAACCGTCCCAGCGCCGTCACCGTGCGGATTTGGGGGGCAACCTCCACTTCGGGAGGGGTTTCCCCAACCCGAACTCCGCCAAATTGCCCGACCCCCCAAACGGTCATCCCGGCAATCCCCAGTAGCGCGACTCCTGCCACCGCCAGACTGCGACGCGGTAATTCGATTGATGCCGCCCGATCGTTCGATACGTCTAACTTCATAAGGCTTTCTCCCTATCCGAGAAAAGCGGTAAACTCGATCCTTAACTTGACTTTACTAAACCGTTTAGTAAAGTCAAGTGTATGATGGAGTTATCGAAAGAATAGGGAAGACTTCGCGTGACTCATTCAACCCAACCCAAATCGCCCCATCGACCCCGCAAAGAGAAGCCCGACAAAGCCCAGGCAATTTTGGCGGGAGCATTGCAAGTATTTACCAGCCACGGCTACGCGGCTGCCAGCATGGATCGCATCGCCTCGGCGGCAGGCGTCTCCAAACCCACGCTGTACAGTTACTTTCAAGACAAAGAAGGCTTATTTTTTGCCTTGGTAATGCAACTCACGAAAAACAACCGCAAAACTCTCTTCAGTTTGCCCACAAAATCTAACTTGCAAGCGCCTCCAGACAAAGTGCTGCATCAAATCGCCACGTCGGTACTCACCGAGTTTTCCCAAAATCAACCGCTTTTAACCTTAATGCGATTGATTATTGGCGAGTCCGAACGCTTTCCCGAACTGGCTCAAACCTTCATCCGAGAAATCAAAAAACCCATATTAGAAAAACTAGCCAGTTACCTCGCCTCACAACCCCAGCTTAACTTACCCGATCCCATGGTTGCCGCACGGATTTTTATCGGTTCCCTCGTGGATTACCTGATTACTCAACACATTATGAATGGTAGCGAGATTTTACCCTTAGAGGGCGATCGGATGGTTGACGGTTTAGTTCATCTGTTGACCGTAAAGGCGGGAAGTCGGTAGGGTGTGTTGAGAAATGCACCCTACCGATTTCCCCATTACTAGATTCCTTAAATCTCGATCGTTGCCAGTTCGCGAACCGCTGTAACCCTGTTGTCGCCTTCTTTTTCTAACCGCTCCAACTTTTCTAACAGTTGTGCCTTCACTTGATGGCGATAGCTGAAGAAATGTTCGCTCATTCCCAACACGGTCATATAATCGTAAAATAGGCGGGGTTTGAGGAGAAGAATGGCGAAAAACTGCCACCAAAACCGGAAACGAGTCGATCGCAAAACGCCTTGCCGCCAACAAATCGCGCTAAACAATCGCCACTCGTGCCACGTCAGCTTGTGAATCAGTTTTCCTCGCCAACCCTTCATCATCATAAAGTGGCGAAATGTCCGTTTTAGGAAAGGCAAGGGTTCGTAAATATTCCAAAACGCATCAATATATTCTCGGACGATTTCTTCAACAGGGCGCGTGGGGATAAAGTTCATAATTTCCCCTTGGTGAACCGTTTTGATTCCTTCAATCAAACGCCCTTCTTGTTTCAGGCGATTCCACATTTGGGTATTTTGCAAGGCTTGCAGCAAGCTGAAGTGACCTTGAGGAATTCCAGTATCTTCGATAAATGCTTGAATTCGTTGACCCGCTCCCGGACGTTCGTTGTCGAATCCCATAATAAATCCAGACATAATTTGCAGCCCTGCACGGGTAATTTTATGGCAAGATTCGATCAGGTCGTGGCGGGTATTTTGCAGTTTGTTAATTTCGGTCAAACTATCGGTATCGGGAGTTTCAATGCCCATGAATATCATGGAAAATCCGGCTTTCACCAGCAGTTCGATCAATTCGTCATCTTCGGCGAGATTGAGCGAAGCTTCGGTCAGCAGCATGAAGGGATAGTTCCGTTCTTCCATCCAGGGAATTAACGCTCGCAGAAAGACCTTGGCATTGCGTTTGTTGCCGATAAAGTTGTCATCGACAATGAAGACGTAGCGATACCACCCCATTTGATACAAAACCTCCAATTCGCCCAGAATTTGTTCTGGGGTTTTGGTGCGGGGTTTGCGACCGTAGAGGTTAATAATATCGCAAAATTCGCATTGGAACGGACACCCGCGCGAAAATTGGACGGTGACGGCTAAATAGGCATCTAAATCGAGTAAATCAAAACGCGGCATCGGGGTTTGGGTGACGTCGGGTTTTTCCGATGCCCGGAATATTCCCCGTTCTTCTCCCCTGGCTAAAGCCTCCAAGAAGGAGGGAATCGTACATTCGCCTTCGTCGAGAATGAGGTAATGCGCCCCGGATTCCAGGGCAAATTCGGGAACGGAGGTGGGAAAAGGACCGCCGACGGCAACTTTTTTGCCTAAAGAAATGCCTTTTTGAATGAGCGATCGAAAGTCGGCTTTCTGAACGATCATAGCGGAAATAATAACTAAATCGCACCAATTCCAATCGTCTTCGGTTTCAAAGCGAACGTTGCGATCAACCACCCTAATTTCCCAATCTGACGGCAACAGTGCCGCAACGGTAATCAGTCCCAAAGGAGGATTGGTCGATCGTAAACCCGCTAAATCTAAGGTTTCTTGATACGACCAAAAGGACGTTGGCATGACGGGCCAAAGTAGTAGAGCTTTCATAGTTTTTGAGTAGATATACAGCTTTAATAAAAAATCGAGAAATACTGAATTTATTGCTATACTGAGCTTTAATCGATTGGTGAATTTTTCGATCGATCAGTTGTCTTCAAGCGCATTCGCTTGAAGGCTAGAACCCCAGATAAATTGCCAATCGAGAATGGAAATTTCTCCGAGATCGGAGAGGGTTGGGCTCGGATTTCTATAAAAGGGTAAACCCGTCAACCATTCGCGGCTGGTAATTCGATCTTCGATCGCTTTTGGATATTAATTTGGGTAAGGTTTGCGAGTCTCGTCAAGACTGCTGTGATCGGAAAGACAGAAAAGCAAACCCAATTCTATGAGGTTCGGTCTCGAAATATACTAAAATCGATTTCTCCCGATCTATGATCACTAAAAATCACACTTGAATGCATCCAATTTACCCTAGTTTAGAGGTGAGAAACGAGTTTTATTTTATTATTGGTTTTTGATTTATTTTTCACTTTAACTGAAGATGCCATCGAGCGATAGACTTCTTAAAAAATATTTATATTTTATCGATTTTCGTGGTCGTTCTGATACCGATCAAAACGCCGCATTTCCTCTGAGTCCTCACCGTAAATCCCCTCGATATGCTCGCGGCAGCAGTCGATGGCAAAATCGCTCAACTCTTCCGGTTCGATGCCGAACATCTCCCGAAACCCCTCAGCTTCGACGCGGCAAAATCGGGGACGTTCGGCATAGATGCGGCATTCGCGGGAAGTGCGATCGTAATTGACGCACCAGCCATCCTCCCCCACCAAACTGAGGTAGCGTTCGCTCTCCTCTGGGGACAAAAATTCATCTAAGTCCGGACGTTCGGAAGGTTCTAAGTAGCAGCACGCACCGCACTGCTTTACACAACGCCAAGTAGCCATTGATCGCTCCCTCATTGTATAGTTTTGTAAATTCCATTAAAATCCAGAGGAGCTTAACCAGTAAGATGATTAACGGAATTGCAAGGTTAATTTTATATCCCCCGGTGAGATTGAGAGGAAAATATGGATTTCATTACCGATGCGTTTAACGGAATCGTCAGCTTTAACTGGGAACCCATTTTTCAGCTAACCGTTCTGGCACTAATCGTCATTGCCGGTCCGGCAGTTGTCTTTTTGCTGGCACTGCGCGGCGGCGATCTGTAAGTTTGTCTCCAGCCGCACCGGATTGACCGGCTCGACTGCGGTCGAGCCTTTTGCCTTTTGGGGATAGCAGGGGGAACAGGGCAGGGCTGTTTCATTTTCCCTCCAGGGTTGCCCCGATCTCCCAAATCCACATTCACTCGTTGGTGGGGCGGGGAGGGCGGGTTTTGATGACCCATGTCGGATCGGTCCGATCGATTTTCGCTCAACCCGCCCCGACGACAACTCAACAAACCCCAATCCCCAAACTCCCAATCCCAACTACTCGCTAGGAGGAACGCCTTCGATCCCGGCGAGTAATTCGATGACCGATTTGACGATCGGTGCTGCCACCGCGCCTCCCGATCCCCCCATGGGTTCGTCCACCACAGCGAGAACCACGTAACGCGGCGCTTCGGCGGGAAAAATCCCTACAAAGCTAGTAACGATCGCGTAGTCCGAATAGCCCCCTCCCGCCGTAATTTTCTGTGCCGTTCCCGTTTTCCCTGCCACCCGATAGCCGGGAATGTAAGCATTGGTTGCCGTCCCCGACTCGACGACGGTTTCCATCATCTCCAACACCGTTTTCGTGGTTTCTGGGGAAAAGACCTGTTTGGGAGGCGGCAAATCCGGCTTCCAGTGCTGGCGGTTTTGACTGTCGTACAATCCCCGAACGACGTGCGGGGTCATCAATTTGCCCCCGTTGGCTAAAGCCCCTTGCAAGCGCAGCATTTGGACGGGCGTTAAGGCAAATCCCTGACCGAAAGCTGCCGTTGCCGCTTCCACCGCCGATCCCACGAATTGCTCCCGCACCTTCAATTGACTGGGAGTTTCAAAGGGGAGATCGATATAGGACTTATCGCCCAACCCGATTTTGACCAACCAGTCGTAGAAATCGCCGCGTTCCATTTGTTCGACAATTCTCACCATGCCAACATTGCTGGAAAACCGAACGATATCGGTGACGTCGATCTGTCCGTGACCGCCACCTCCGGCATTGTTAATCGGCCAACCATCGACGATAATTTGACCGGGATCGTAAAAGCTCGAGTTCGGCGAAATAGCTCCGGCTTCCAGGGCGATCGCCACGTTGATGGGTTTAAAGGTCGATCCCGGTTCGTACAAATCCGTCACCGCCCAGTTTTTCAAAGTTTCTAAGTCAGCGTCGAAATATTTGTTGGGATTGTAAGAAGGACTGGTGACCAAGCAAAGAATCTCGCCATTGCTAGCATCCATCACCATCACCGTTCCCCGTTTCGCCCCGAAATTATAAACTTGGTTGTCTAAAATGGGACGGACGAGCCGTTGCAAGCGACTATCTACCGTTAGCTGGAGTTTGAGATCGTCCAGACGGGCGAAGGAAGGGGCGTAGCGATCGAGCAGTCCCGACTCCACACTGTCGGGTTGCCGATCCGCACGAATCAGCAAGTCTTGTTGGCTCAATTCCACCCCCGCTTGTGCCTCACCTTCTAAGTTGACGTACCCCAAAACTTCTGCCACCCAATCTTCCCGAGGATAGCTGCGAGTTGGGCGTTGAATGAGTTCCAAACCGTCGATCTTCAGGTCGGCAACTTCGCGGGTTTCCGATTCGCTGAGGTTTTCGGTCAAGCGAATGCCGCTGGGGGCAGAGTGAAGGGTGTCCAGGAGATCGGTGGGGGAAAGACCCAGAATGGGAGCCAATTGGCTGGCAACGTCCTCGTAGGACAGTTTGAAGAGAAAGGGGTGGGCGTAGAGGATGTAGGATAGACGATCGGTGGCGAGCAGGTGGTTGTCGCGATCGACGATCGAGCGACGGGGAACGAAAGGCGGCAATCGTCGGTGTTGTTGCTGGGCTACTTCTTGCAGTTCGGGTGCTTGCCAAACCTGCAATTTAAATAAATTGGCGCACAGTCCCAATCCCCCAAAGACCAGAGCCAGCCACACCAAGAAGAATCTAAATTTAGAGGGTCGCGCTTGCAGTTGCGCTGCCAACCAATTGCGCAGGGGCAAGTTGGGGTCAACCGGCGGTGGAGCCTGACCGTTGGGCAATCGATCCGGTGGAATTCGCCTGGGAGAGGCGATGGCAATTTTCCGTCTCGGTTGGGGGGAAGACGACGAGTTGGCGCGGTGCGGCGAGCGGACAACGCGAAAGTGGTGGGAATTGCTAGACCGATCAATATCGATCGCCATTCTTTTACGATTCATTGCTTAACTGCGTTTGGGATGACTTGACCATACCGCCTAGGCATAAATTATCACGATTGCCGCATCCTTAGAGCTAGCTGTATTCAGTAGACATCTGGAGGCAATGAAAAATACGATCGATTCTCGTGCCGAAATTCTCAATAGACATCTGGAGAAAATTAAGAAAGACCCCTCCTTTTCCGGAGATGTCTAATAATGATCCCCGTTCCCCGTTCCCTCTTTTCCGCCAGAGATCTAGTGGGTAGGACTCCTGTAAAACTCAATCGATCGAGAATCAAAATGGGATGGCTTATAGCTGGCAATTTTCGAGACTGCGACCATTTCGTGCAGGCTCTGTGAGACTTGGTAAACTGAGATCTTACTAGTTTTCACGCTATGTCTTGGATTCCGTTTGCCGATCGCTTGTCTCAATTGCCCCTAATTTTGACCGGGCCGACTTTACAGCATACAGATTTTACCTCGGTGACAGTTTGGCTGGCGCTTCAGGATAGTCGCCAGGTCGAACTCCTCGTTTACGAGACCGCCGATCGCGGGTCGGTCGTGGGGGAGTTGGTGGCGACAGGAGAGCGATCGACAGTCCGGATCGGTCGATATTTGCACGTTGCCGCCGTCACGGCAGTGCCCATCGGTCACGCCCAATTACAACCGGGACGAATTTACGCTTACACCCTGCGCTTCGAGGGCGATGTCGAACTGCCCCAAGCTCTGACTTCGCCGCTGCTCCCCCAGGTTTCCCTCAGCTATTTCCCGCACCAACTGCCTACTTTTTCTCTACCGCCGACTCATCTCGATCGCCTGAAAATCGCCCACGGATCGTGCCGCAAAATGCACGGTCGGTTTCACGATGCCTTAGCCATTTTAGACGGTCTCATCGCCCATACGGCAGATTCGGCAGACGATCGCCCGCACCAATTGTTCCTCACGGGCGATCGCATTTACGGCGACGACGTTGCCGATGCCTTACTCTGGGCAGCAACCGAACTCGGCGACACGCTTCTCGGTTGGGAGGAACGGTTGCCGCTGCTGCCAGCAGCTTCTACCGACGGCGTGGTGGAGATAACCCCGCGACAGTTAAAACCCGGACGCCGCAGCGACGTTTCCGAACGACAAGCTGGATTTACAGCGGGGCTGCACGGCAAGTCCGACTATACCAAAAGCCATTTATTCGGGTTTGGGGAGTATTGTGCGGCGTATTTGCTGGCGGAATCGGAGGTATTTTGGACGGAACCGCTGCCCCGAGGATCGGAGGTGGGTCGCGAGTCGGAAGAGGTCGATCGCTGGGATCGGGAATTGGACGATGTAGAACGATTTGCCCGCAGTTTGCCCAACGTGCGGCGAGCTTTGGCGAATATTCCCACTTATTCAATTTTCGACGATCACGATGTCAGCGACGATTGGTTTTTGAATCAAGCGTGGTGCTTGCAGGTGTTGGGAAAACCCCTGGGACGGCGGGTGGTGCAGAATGCGATGCTGGCATATGCCGTGTTTCAGGGGTGGGGGAATACGCCGGAACAGTTCGAGGAAGGACGATCGGGCGGAAAATTACTGGAAATGGCGCGGGATTGGTCGCAATCGGGGGGAAACGACGCGATCGCCGCCGATGGCATTCGCCGCTATTTGGGACTGCCGGAAACCGATCCGATGACCGATTTGCCGAAAATGCGCCGGGAGGGTTCCGTTCTGGTGTTAGACCGCCATCAAGAAGCCGTGACTTGGAACTATAGCATTCGTAGCCATTGCCACGAAGTGATTGTTTTGGATACGCGCACCTGGCGGGGGTATCCAGTTGAGGGTCAGGGGATCGCGCCGCCGATGCTGTTGTGTCCCAGTGCCTTCGATCGTCAATTGCGAAGCGTGTTGGCTCAAACCAATCGGCTCAATGCCATGCAAACCTCCCGCACCCTAGCGACGATCGTGGTAGCCTCTACCAATTTGTTCGGATTGGAAGGGATCGATCGGATTCAAGAGTGGTATTGGCGACGCGGCAAGGTATTTTCTCGAGATGTGGGGGATGCCTGGAATCTCAACCCGGTGGCGCGCGTGCAACTCCTGGCAACCCTGTTCGAGCATCGCCAGGAAGTGACGATCCTGTCGGGAGACGTGCATTACGGGTCAGCGGCGCGGGTGGAATACTGGACGCGGGACGATTCGGTCTCGTTTTCTGCCCGCGTACTGGCACAACTCACCTCGAGTTCCCTGAAAAATACCGAGTTTCTCACCCAACTGGTGCATACCAAGTTCAAACAAATCGTTTGGCCCGAACGGTATCGCGGGTGGATCGGACGCACCGCTCCGCCGGAGGAATGGGAAGTGAAATCCATCGAGGGGAAACTGCCGATCCCCTCTCCCGATTGGGTGATGGGTTTGCAGTGGATGCGGCGTCAAAGCGCTCGAACGGTTCCGTGGACGGATGAAGCGTCTTGGTTCGTGCCGAATGAGAATCTCAGTTGGTGGCGGCGCGTTGCCAATTGGTTTTGGCGGAACCGTTGGTTTCAAGAAGGTCAAGAGGTGGTGGGGTTGAACAATCTGGGGGTAGTTTCCTGGGAAGAAACGGAGGATGCCGAGCGGCGGGGGATACTCCAACGGAGTCGCTACGCGATCGTGCAGGATCTTTATTGGTATGCCTCTTGGGGCAAGCCTCGCTTGGTTTTCAGCCGATTTAAAGTTCCTCTCGATCGCCGCCCTTTTCCCCCGAGTTTGCCGTCGAAATTGTCGTAGCCATCGCCCAAATTTCCCGATTTGAGAAAGCTCGATCGTCTTCATCAAAGCTTATAAACGCGGGTTTTCCAATTTTTGAAAATGGGCAGGATGGGCGAGCTTCTTCGAGAGGTTTCCAACGGTTTCAACAGGCATCGGATTGAACCAACGAAAATTGACGCTCGAAACCCTTCGGGACAGGGGTTTGGGGTCGCACTCTCATTCCCTATTACCAGTCCTCACCCGATCGTCTCTTCTCCCGTACTGAGGTTATGATAGAGACGGATCGGTTGCCCGCGATATCTTGAAACTCAAGGGAGAATCGATACCAGTGTTGTCCGACTCATCGGCTCTCGAGGCGGAAAACCCATCTAAAAATTAGCATCGACGATAAGGAGAATCATCACCATGAGCGAACCGACCGATGCCCCCAAGACTCCGGAAACCCCAGGACAAACCGATGCCACACCTGTAGATGCCGAAGTGGAAACGACCGATCGCATTCGGGTTGAAGAGTTTCAGATCGATGGAGATACTGTCGTGACGAAAATTAAAGAACTCATTCACCAAGGCAACATTCGCCGGATTACCCTGAAGAATGAAAGCGGTCACACCTTAATTGAAATTCCGCTGACGGTGGGAATTGTTGGCGGGGCGATCGCCGTGACCATTGCTCCAGTTCTCGCAGCCATCGGCGCAATCGGAGCCCTAGTTGCCCGTTTGACCATTACCATCGAACGGGAGAGTTAAGCCCAGGTAATGAGTGATGGGCAATTAGCGCCTCATCCGGTGAATCACTCGCCTTTCAAAATGAAGGGCGACCCGCCCATCGATCGATAATCCAGACCTTTAATCGCCCGTAGGTCGATTGTCCTTTCCGCGTTTGGGTTTCGGATTGTCCGACCCGCATCGGCTCCGAAAGATCGTTCCGATCGGACGGACGGAAAAGGGAAAAATCCCAAACAGAACGTGCGGCTGGCGAAGCTCGAACTCAGACGCAGGACGAAGCCGTTTCCCGAACTTCCAATCGCTCGTCGAGCAGACCGTTCATCTTGTCCACTGCCGATCGAATTTGTTGCAGGTAACGGGTCGAACCGACTTCTTTGCCAAAAGCCCTTTGGGTTTCGAGCAATTCGACCGACATTAAAATCGTATTGAGGGACGTGCGGAACTCATAGGACATTTCTGTTAAGTTCGCTTCGCAACTCGTGAGGAGTTGAGGGGAGTTTTGGGTGGCTAAACTTGGGTGTTTCATGGGTACTCACTCTCGTAGATGCTGTGGTTAGCTGATAGATCGAACTTGCACACCCGTCAAACGTGCGATCTAGAACTCGCGTTTTCTAGAATCGGGACATCGGGTCGATGGGTTGTAGGGGGATTAACCCCACCAGCCGGACAACTGAATCTGCTATCTCAATCGTAAGATCGGATGGGCAGTCGATCCTCCCCTAATTCTTTTATCTTCAGATTTGCTTTGGGTTTGACACCGAGTGCTGGGTTCGATCGCGATCGAAAGCCGCTCGTTTCCCAACACCTACGACCTACTAAAGTATCGGCTTGTGCCAGATGTCTATTTGACCCTGATGCCACTCTAACAAGTGTCACAGGTCTTTTGGGTAATTTTTCAATAAAGCCGAGCCGGCAATTGTGTCGTAATCGGCAGAAGGCAGAGGGCAGAAGGGGGGTTTTTGTCAGAAACTTGAACTCCTCCCAAAAACTCTTCCCCCTCAAGGAAGAGGCTCAAGCTTCAGGTGGCTCCACTTTGCCGCATCTCCTATAAACCCGGAAGTCCAGACCCCAAAGGTCTTTAGAACTGGAGGCTAAAAGCTCATTGCTGATAGCTAACTGCTAACAGCTATACGATCGTCAATCGCGGTTTTCCATGACGCCGACGAGAGATTGCAGGTCGAAATCGCGATCGCGTCCGCTGAGGCAGATGCCGGAACTGATAACAGTCAGGTCATTTTTGGCGATCGCGCTGGTATGTCGATCGCCCTCTGCTGTCGTCCACTCCACCATCCAGTATTCGCCGCGATCTTGGAATTGCTGGAGTTCGCCGCCACCAACTTGCAAGGCGTCTTTCAAACGCCGTCCGTCGCGATGGAAGGGGGAAAATCCCTCGGTTTGTTGGGAAACTAAATCGTAAGCGACCCGCATTTCTGGGGTGATGCCGGGGAAACGCAACGCTTCGATCTCCGTTAGTTGCGTGAGTTGCGCCTTCAAGAGATCGGCAACTTCGGGATCGGCACGGCGATCGATTTGGTCAAACCACCACGCCTGTCCGTCAAATCGCGCGGCGATGACTTCAAACGCACTTCCTTCCGTTACCAAATGTACGGGAATCGGTCGAACCCCGCCAGAGATGCGCTGCCGCACGTCTGCCTCGCTGACGGGATACGCTAACCACGTTTGACCCCGCAGGCGATAGGCTAACCGCAGGCGAAATCGGGGAAAGCGTTCCAGATACTCCGCCACTTGGAAAACATCCGCTTCTTCCACCAACGCGGCAATACGAGCGGTTTGCACTTGGAAAATGCCCCACCCTTCAAACTGGCGAGGTTGCGGCGCAAAGGTACAAACCATCCCCCCCACGCGGGTGCGAACTCGTCCCCCCTTGACGCAAGGCGCGAGGAACTGAGTCGATCGCAACTGTTGTTCCTCTCGCGCCAATTGTTCCAGTAGTTTGCCGATGTTAGTCATTGGAAGTTGGGGTTTGGGATTGGGGGTTTGTTAGTGGTTAGTGGTTAGTGGTTAGTTGCTTCTCTCCCCCCGATCGCCTTCGCCAGAAACAGTCGTATTCCGTACAGATGCTAGTTCCGGATGGGTTGATAGTGGCTGAAAGTCATGGAGAATTGTCCTTGACCGGAACAGAGGGTTCGCAAGGTGGTGGCATAACCGAACATGGCGGCAAGGGGGACTCGTGCGGTCATCACAGCTCGATCGCCGTCAAATTCGAGACGATCGATCGCCCCTCGCCTCGCCATCAAATCGCCCTGTACTACACCAATACAGTCGATCGGCACTTCAAGATTCACTTGCATCACGGGTTCGATAACGATCGGATCGGCGGTTGCCATGCCTTGATAAAATCCCTGGCAGGCGGCAAACCGAAACGCGCGATCGTTGGAATCGACGGGATGGGAAGCACCCCCTTCCAGCACCACTTTGACGCCGATAACGGGATAGCCTGCCAAAATCCCCGTTTGGGTGGCATCGCGAAATCCCCGTTCGCACGCTTTAATAAACGCTGGCGGAATCGCACCCCCGACAACGCGATTTTCAAAGGCAAACACGTCGTCGTAGGGTTCGATCCGACCGATAACACGAGCGTATTGACCCGGACCGCCACTTTGTTTTCTCAGGGTGTAATCGAATTTGCCGTTCATATCGATCGCCTCCAGCCGATCCGCTTTTTCTCAAACATCTCTATATTGTAGCATAAATACTACAAGTTGATCGCGGAGTCATTGAGATGTTCGTCCTCATTGCGTCCCCCTGGCATTTGCCTGCAAACCCCGAGAGCGGGAGTCATTTATAGGGAATGCTTTTCACAATTGCTCCGTTCGCGAAGCGTCTCCAAAGGAGAATTGCTCGTCAAGTGTCAACGAAAAATCAAGGGTTCTGCTCCCCCGGCTTCCCCTGCCTCCCCTGCCCCATTTCACCCAGAATCTAAAAAACATACCCTTGTAAGGATCGGGGGTCGGGGAGAAAAACCCGATCGCGGACGCCTGACAACGGGATAGACTGATGAGATGAATTGTTAATGATTGTCGAGAGTATCCCTTGAAGCTACTTTGCCTGAGTAACGGTCACGGAGAAGATCGAATTGCTGCGAGCATTTTGCGGGAACTTCAGCGCCATCCCGACTGTCCGCAACTGGCGGCACTGCCGTTGGTGGGGGAAGGACTGGCGTATACCCAACTGCCGGACGTGACGCTTCTCGGTCCGGTGCGGAAAATGCCGTCAGGAGGATTTGTCTATATGGACGGACGGCAATTTTGGCGGGACGTACGCGGCGGACTCATCCAACTGACCCTGGCTCAACTCGGCGCGGTGAAACGGTGGGCAAAGGGTGGCGGTAAAATCTTAGCGGTGGGCGATATTTTACCGTTGCTGATGGCTTGGTGGAGCGGTGGGAATTATAGCTTTGTGGGAACGGCAAAGTCGGAATACTACTTACGCGACGAAGCGGGTTGGTTGTACCGCCGCAAAAAAGCCGATCGACTCGAACGCTGGTCGGGTTCGGTCTATTTACCTTGGGAACGGATGCTGATGCACAGTCGGCGGTGTCAAGCCGTCTTCGCTCGCGATACCCTGACGGCAGAGGTTTTGCAAAAGTTTCGGATTCCCGCCCTGGATTTGGGCAATCCGATGATGGACGAATTGGGATTAGAATTATCGTCAACGGGATACTACAACCCCGATGCCAATCGCCGGGGATCGCGGCGGGTGATGACCGTGCTGTTGTTACCGGGATCGCGATCGCCAGAAGCCTATGCCAATTGGGAACAGATCGGACTGGCGATGGTCTCCGTCCGCGAAGCCTTTGCCGATCGCCCCATCCTCTTTCTTGCCGCCATTTCGCCGGGATTGGACTTGGAAACTTTAACCGACGATTTAGCGCGGTACGGGTGGCGACGCCACGCCCATCGCCCGATCCTGACTAGCGATCCCAAGGCAGAGTGTTTCTCTTTGCTCAATTCTCGGTTAGTCTTATCCCAGGATGGTTTCGGGGAATGCTTGCGCCGCGCTGATTTTGCATTAGCGATGGCGGGGACGGCAACGGAGCAATTCGTGGGATTGGGCAAACCGGCGATCGCCTTTCCCGGTGGGGGACCTCAATATACCGCCGCTTTTGCCGAAGCCCAAAGCCGCCTTCTCGGTTGCTCTCTCATTCTAGTCGATCGTCCCGAAAAAGCCGCCGAACCCATTCAGACTTTATTGCGCGATCCCGATCGCTTACAATCGATCGCGGAAAACGGTCGCCGCCGCCTCGGCAAACCCGGAGCCTCCCGCCGCATCGCCGATTCTTTAATGAAGAGGCTAGTCGCAAGTGGGTAGGGAGTGCCACCGGAACGAAACGCACCGCTTTGGTCATTGGGGGTTTGGGGTGGGTTGCCGGGGCGGGTTTTGATGATAAATTTTGGGTAGAGTCGAGTTAAATTCCCGCTAAACCCGCCCCTACTGCTCAAGAAAGATCTCCCTCCTTCCCCTGCTTTCTTCCCCCTCACTTCCTCATCCCTTCACCCTTTTCTTCCTCCTTCTCCTGAACTCCTGAACTCCTGAACTCCTGAACTTCTTTAAAAAATGACTCCCTTCTCCCCCCAAGAAATTGCCTCCGAAGGCATCAAACCCGAAGAATACGAAGAAATTGTCCGGCGGTTGGGTCGGCATCCCAACAAGGCAGAGTTGGGGATGTTTGGCGTAATGTGGTCGGAACATTGTTGCTACAAGAATTCCCGACCCCTGCTGAAACAGTTTCCCACCGAGGGCGATCGCATTCTCGTCGGTCCGGGGGAAAATGCCGGCATCGTTGATTTTGGCGATGGGTTCCAGGTTGCCTTTAAAATCGAATCCCATAACCATCCCTCGGCGATCGAACCCTTCCAAGGCGCGGCAACCGGAGTCGGCGGCATTCTCCGGGATATCTTCACCATGGGTGCGCGTCCCATTGCCGTCCTCAACTCCCTCCGCTTCGGTAACTTAGAAGAAGCCCGCAACCGCCGCATTTTTATGGGTGTCGTCGAAGGCATTTCCCACTACGGCAACTCCTTCGGCGTCCCCACCGTCGGCGGCGAAGTGTACTTCGATCCGGCATACACCGGAAATCCCCTGGTCAACGCCATGGCGATCGGTTTAATGGAAACGCCGGAAATTGTCAAATCGGGGGCTTCTGGGGTCGGGAATCCGGTGCTATATGTGGGTTCGACCACCGGACGGGATGGCATGGGGGGTGCGAGTTTTGCCAGTGCGGAACTCAGCGACGAGTCCATGGACGATCGTCCGGCGGTGCAAGTGGGCGACCCTTTCTTAGAAAAATGCTTAGTCGAAGCCTGTTTAGAAGCCTTTAAAACCGGGGCAGTGGTGGCAGCACAGGATATGGGAGCCGCCGGGATCACCTGTTCGACTTCGGAAATGGCGGCAAAAGGCGGCGTCGGCATCGAGTTGGATCTCGATAAAATTCCCGTCCGCGAAACCGGAATGGTTCCCTACGAATATCTCCTTTCGGAATCCCAGGAACGGATGCTGTTTGTGGCACAGAAAGGACGGGAACAAGAATTACTGGATATTTTCCATCGCTGGGGATTGCAAGCGGTGGTGGCGGGAACGGTGGTGGCAGAGCCGATCGTCCGGATCTTATTTAAAGGAGAAATCGCGGCGGAAGTTCCCTCGACGGCGTTGGCAGACGACACCCCTATTTACCACCGCGAACTGTTAGCCGAACCGCCGGAATATGCCACCAAAGCTTGGTCTTGGACGGCGGAATCCTTGCCGCCGTGTACGGCAGAGGGCATTGAAATTGGGGGCACTCAGCGCAGTTGGACGGAGATTTTGCTGCAATTGCTCGATACCCCTTCGATCGCCTCGAAACGCTGGGTTTACCGCCAATACGACCATCAAGTGCAGAATAATACCGTGGTGGTTCCTGGCGGTGCCGATGCTGCCGTCGTTCGCTTGCGTCCCTTGGAGAAGGCAGAAGGGGGAAATTCAAGCTGGAATAAAGGCGTAGCGGCAACGGTCGATTGCAATTCCCGCTACGTCTATCTCGACCCTTACGAAGGGGCAAAAGCCGTCGTTGCCGAAGCGGCGCGAAATTTAAGTTGCGTTGGTGCCGAACCCATTGCCGTTACCGATAATTTAAACTTCGGATCGCCGGAAAAACCGATCGGCTATTGGCAGTTAGCCTCGGCGTGTCGCGGCATTTCCGAAGCGTGTCAGGAATTCCAAACTCCGGTGACGGGAGGTAATGTTTCTCTCTACAACGAAACCTTAGATTCCGATGGCAAACCTGCCCCCATTTATCCCACTCCGGTAATTGGAATGGTGGGAATTGTGGAAGATTTAACGCGGGTTTGCGGTCAAAGTTGGCAGCAAGAAGGGGATACCATTTACCTCCTGGGATTGGGGGTAGAAATTTCCAGGGTGGAACCGGATTTAACTTCCGAATTGCGAGAATGCGGCGTTACGTTGGGGGCATCGGAATATTTAGCAGCCCTACACGGAACTGTTGCTGGAAAACCGCCTCGCGTGGATTTTTATCTAGAACGGCGGGTTCAAGAAGCGTGTCGGGAAGGCATTCGTCGAGGTTGGGTGAAATCGGCACACGATTGCGCGGAAGGGGGCTTAGTTGTGGCGCTGGCGGAATGTTGTATCGGGGGGGAAATGGGGGCAGAAATTGACTTGGGAACTCCCGAAATCGACCGTCTCGATCGCGCGTTATTTGGCGAAGGCGGGGCGCGAATTCTGGTTTCGATCGCTCCGGAATCTGTCCCAGAATGGGAGGCTTATCTCACCGAACAATTAGGGGAACATTGGCACAAAATCGGGGATGTGGGACAGCAAAATGGAAGTTTGAAAGTATTACTGAATAATACGCCAATAATCGAAGCCAGTTTAGCAGACATGGGCGATCGGTGGCACGGGGCGATCGAACGACGATTGTCCGGTTATAAGTAACGTCAGTCGGTCAAATCGGATTCATTAAAATGTACAAAAAGGGAGAGACTGAAACCCTCTCCCTTTTGCCTTGCCGAACGTTGGTTTTGAAGTTGCAAACCACCAGAATAACTTCCTCAAAATGTCGATCTTTCCGCATATAGATCGAGTCTCCGCTCCGATCGCCCGGAGGGAGCAATCGTCCGGAAAGTGGCGTCGAAAAATCGGTAGATAGACTGTTATCAAAGGGCGCTTGCAGGTTTCCATGAGTCAATTGATCGTTCTGAATTTAGGCAACGGCAACGTGCGGCAGGGGTTCCCCACGGTGGTAGTACAGTGGGGCGAAATCGGCAGTCCAACTCGGGGGAAAACGATCGGGAGCTTGCTTCCGGCAACAGAACTCGCAGACTTGTATCGCCAGTGGCAGCAACTTTACACAGCACTGGCGCAACAGTTTTTCCTGCGTCGCTTGCGGCAAATTGAAATTGAAGATGACGACGTGACGCGGGTTTCGGTGGCGGAGTTCGGAGAACTGTGCCGACACCTCCAGCAGCAGATGAATGGGTGGTTGGAGTCGCCGTCATTTGCTAAAATCGATCGGCAGTTGCGGACTCAGTTTGCCGCTACCGATGAAATTTGCGTGGTGGTGGAAGCGGAAGATGAGGAGGTGCGGCGGTTGCCGTGGCATCTGTGGCAGTTTTTCGAGGATTACCCCCGTGCGGAAGTGGGGTTGAGTTTGCCGGAGTACCGCTATGTGGCATCTCCCCCGAAAAGAACGGCAGCAGGCGTCCGGATTTTGGCAATTTTGGGAAATCGGACGGGAATTGAGGTGGAGGGCGATCGCCGATTGCTGGAAGCCTTGCCAGGGGCGGGTTTGGCGCTGCTCGATGAACCCACGAGATCGCAGCTAGATGCGGCGTTATGGGACGAGGGAGGATGGGATATCCTTTTCTTTGCCGGACACAGCCAAACAGAACGGGAAACGGGGCGAATTTTCATCAACCCCACAGAAAGTTTGACCATTGGCGAGTTGAAAAATGCCCTGAAACGATCGATCGATTTGGGATTGCAACTGGCAATTTTTAACTCCTGCGATGGATTGGGATTGGCACGATCGCTAGCTCAGCTAAATTTACCCCAACTGGTCGTCATGCGCGAACCCGTGAGCGATCGAGTGGCCCAAGCTTTTCTCAAACATTTGCTCGCAGCCTTTGCCGGAGGCGCATCGTTATCTCTCGCCGTTCGGGAAGCGCGAGAACGGTTGCAAGGCTTAGAAAGCGAGTTTCCCGGCGCCAGTTGGTTGCCCGTCCTCTGCCAAAATCCGGCGCAAATTCCGCCGACGTGGGCGCAGTTGCGGGGAATGCCGAAACAGTCTCAAATTCCCAGGAAGACCCCTCGACGGCGCTCCTGGGGGGCAGTGGCGATCGCCAGCGCGGTGAGTACCACCCTGGTGATGGGGCTGCGATGGGCGGGAGTTTTCCAAGGGTGGGAGTTGGCAACCTTCGATCGCCTCGTCCGGTTGCAACCCGCCGAACCCGCCGACAAGCGCCTGTTAATCGTCGGTGCCGATGAAGAGGATTTGCGGCGTTACGGCTATCCCCTGCCCGATGCCGTCATCGCCCGACTGTTGGCGAAACTCCAGCCATTGCAACCCGCCGCCATCGGATTGGATATCATTCGCGATCGATCGGTGGAACCGGGGACGACAGAACTCAACCGCCAAATCCAGCAAACTCCCAGCCTGGTTGCTGTCTGCGCTTTTGGCAAAGGCATCGACACCAGCATCGCCCCACCCCCAGAAGTTGACGACTCCCGAGTCGGTTTTATCGATCTATTTCTCGATGGCGAGTTAAACCCCCAAGACGACACGGTACGCCGCTACCTCCTCTCCCGCAGTGCCAACCCCGTTGACGTGCCGTCGCGATGTCCTGCCGATAAATCCTTCGCCTGGAAATTAGCGTATCGTTACCTACAACAGCAACCAATTCCGGTGACGACGGCGGGGAAAGATTGGCAGTTCGGCGATGTGGTGTTCCACCGCCTGCAACCCCATAGCGGCGGCTACCAAACCCTCGATGCCAGGGGCAACCAACTGCTGATTCGCTACCGCAATACCCCGCAAATCGCCCAGCAAGTGACAATTCGGGATATTTTAGAACCGAGCGATACTCCAACGGAGTCGCTACGCGATCGCTTTTCCCCGGATTGGACAAAAGGTCGAGTCATCCTCATCGGCATTACCGCCACCAGCATTCAGGATTACCACGATACGCCCTTGGGAAAAATGCGGGGTTTGCACGTTCACGCCCAGGTTGTCAGTCAAATTCTCAGTGCTGTAGATAGAGAAGAATCGCGATCGCTCTTTTGGTGGTTGCCAACCTGGGGCGATGCCCTGTGGGTGCTGCTGTGGGCGGGAATTGGTGGTGTTGTTATTGTTGCCAGTCCCTCAAATCGAATGCGGGGGGTCGGGATTATTGGGGCTGGGGTTAGTTTAGTCGGAATTGGGGCGATCGTTTTTATCCAAGGGGGATGGTTGCCCCTGATTCCAGCACTGTTGGCGTTAGGAGGAACCGCAATCGGGATGTCACTCTATATCCAAAAGTAAGGCTTCTCTCGATCCCCCTGCTCATGTACGGGCGTTACGAGAGACCCACATCTCGAACCCGTTTGTACCAGCGCAAGACAACCCGCGCGAGGCGTCCGGAGTGGTGGCGCACGACACCCCCTTTATCTTCTGCCATCACGTAAGCTGACAACACCTGACGATCAAGTTTGGCAATGTCTTCAAAATCTACGGAGACTGGGTGACTTTGCTGCTGCGCGTACCGAATCAACGCTCTGGCGGAGGGTTGGGTTTTCTCCACCAGAACCGTATCGAACAAGGGACGACCGCAGGCGGCATCGATCGCTCGAATGTGGTCGGCAACGCTGTATCCTTGAGTTTCCCCCGGTTGGGTCATGATATTGCAAATATAGATGCAGGGAATCCGCGTTCTTTCGTCTGCCAGACAGGTGCGGCGGGCGATCGCTTCGGTAATTTCCGGCACTAACAAATTAGGAATGACGCTCGTATAGAGGCTTCCCGGTCCGATAACGATCACCTCCGCTTCCTCGATCGCCTCTAGCACTTTCGGCAGCGCTGGAGGATTGGCGGGATGGCAGCCGATGGTAACAATTTTACCCCCCGCTTCCGTAATTTTCGACTCTCCCTCGACCCGGCGACCATCTTCTAACTGCGCCCACAGTTGCACGTCGCACCGGGTGGCGGGTAGCACTTGTCCCCGAATGGCTAACACCCGCGAACTGGCGGCAATGGCGCGTTCTAAATCCCCTGTCACCTCCGACATCGCCGTCAGAAACAAGTTACCGAAACTGTGACCGCTCAAGCCTTCGCCCGATCGAAAACGATATTGAAATAACTCCGTCACTAACTTTTCCTCGTCGGCAAGTGCCGCCATGCAGTTGCGAATGTCTCCCGGCGGCAGCACCCCCATTTCCCGCCGCAACCGTCCCGACGATCCCCCATCGTCCGCCACCGTCACCACCGCCGTAATATTGGCGCTGTAAGCCTTCAAACCTCGCAACAACGTCGATAACCCCGTTCCCCCGCCAATGGCGACGATTTTCGGTCCGCGATGCAGGCGGCGGCGAGTCAGCAGCTTATCAACCAACTCTTCATCCCCTGCCGGGTTCAACACCGCTTCGATTTCCCCCAAAGAGCGAGTTTGTCCCCAAAAAATCAACCCGATCCCCATTAATAAAACTAACGGTCCGCTAATGTAGCTGGGAACCCAACTGGTCACTTGCGACAAAACCGTCTTGACAAACTGAATCAAGTAGTAAACGGGGGTTTGGTTCGTCCAAATCGCCAATCCCAAACTGGTCAGCAACACGCCTCCAGCACTGAGGAGAAACCAGCGCTTGACCGACAAACCGGGCGACATCCACTTAAACCACTGATTGACTCGGTAGGGGGCGCGGCGGCGGTATCTGCGAATATTGAGCGTTTTCCAAATTTTTTTCATAGGACGATCGTAATATCGTTCGGACGACGGGTTCTCGCAACGCACTTTCTCATCCCTTCACCTCTAGGGTGGCGATGGCTATCTCCCTTTCCCATTGTCCTTATTGTGGACAGCACAGACCGCCGATCGTCAAATTTGGGCGATCGCCATGGCTGTTTTGAGATCTATTGTGCCGTCCCGGCAGAGGTTTGCGCTAAACTGGAACACCTTGCAGCCCGATCGCCCCTTCAAAATGGTACAACCTCTAAGGGGATGCGATGCTGGGTGGACTTCGCAAGACTCCTCGTTCGCCAAGCGCGATGATAACTCAGTCTAAACTGGCAACTGAGAGGTTTGGTTATTGTATGGCAGAACCCTTGATCGAACTCAGAGGAATTTCTAAAGCTTTTGGCTCTCAAGTCATTCTCGATGGCGTCGATTTGACAATCTATCGGGGAGACGCGCTGGCACTCATCGGTCCGTCGGGAACGGGAAAATCGACGGTGCTGCGAATTATTGCTGGATTGCTGGCTCCCGATGCCGGGGAAATTTATCTGAGAGGACAAAAGCGAACGGGGTTGATCGAGGAGGGCAAAGATCCCTTCAGTATTGGGATGGTGTTTCAGCAAGCGGCGCTGTTCGACTCGTTAACGGTGGATGAAAATGTCGGTTTCGTGCTGTACCAACATTCCCGACTGCCGAGGGCGAAAATCCGCGAATTGGTCGAGCGCAGTCTCGATCGCGTGGGGTTGTCGGGGAAAGCGCATCTATATCCAGCAGAGTTATCTGGGGGGATGCGCAAGCGGGTGAGTTTTGCCCGCGCGATTATGTCCAATCCCGACGATCCGACTACGCAGCCGGAGGTTTTATTGTACGACGAACCCACGGCGGGATTAGACCCGATCGCCTCGACGGTGATCGAAGATTTGATCCGCCAACTCCACAGCCAGGAAAATAGTATCTGTCAAACCTACGTGATGGTTACTCACCAAGAGAGTACCATTCGCCGCACTGCCGATCGCCTGGTGTTTCTTCACCAGGGGAAAGTTAACTGGGAAGGCAACCTTCAAGACTACGACACGACGGACAACCCCCTCCTGAAACAGTTTCGTACGGGGAGCGTTACCGGACCGATTCAGGTGGGACGGGAGTAATCGGTTTTTTTGTAGAGATAAGCAGGGGGAGTAGGGGGAGCTTTCTTGAGCCGGGGAGGCAGGGGAAGGAGGATACGGGGACACGGAGACACGGAGACACGGAGATCGTGAATGCGAAAGCGCAAATCTCCAAATGACCAATGACCAATGACCCGCAACCGATGACCAATGATCGACCTCAAACCCTACCAAGGATTCGGCTTTTGACTTAACCCGCACTGACGTTTTTTTAGGTTATCGAGAGTGGCGATCGCCTCTTTCTCCGTGCGATACAAATCTTAAGCTTTTGGGACTTCAGAAATGAGTATGATGAATATTTAATTTTGGAAAAAACACTATGACTAAATCTGGAAACAACCCAAATTCGTCATCTCAACCCTTAGAACCCGTTTGGGTCGGGTTTGCGCTCCTGTGTATGGGTCTGGTAACGGCGATCGCCGTTGCTAGCGCGTTGGCAGCTTGGGAAATTATCTCCTTGTAATGCCAATTGTTGTGTGAGTTTGCTCGAAAAATAAAGCCAGGAAGCCGTCGATCGTGCGATTCTCAATTCCCGATCGCCATCGACTCTTCCTTTCTGGGCGATCAAACCTTCAAGACTCGTTCAAAAGTTTTCAATTCAGTCGGGCTTAACCGGGTGTTATTGTTTTTTAGCTTCATCTTAAACTTATACCCAAAAGGCGATCGTCCCGGATCTGGGCGTCAAAACCCCTCAAACAGACCAAAACCACCCGTTCGGAGATCGCCGCTTTTCAAATTCGCCATCGAGATCTCTTTTTCGCGATCGAGTTAGAGTATCTGTCCTGATAATCTATATATTTGTAGAACTCCAGCGACAGAAGGAAAAAATTTCATGGCAGGGAGCGAGCTAAAAGCCGACGTGTGGGTGAACGAATACATCACCCCTTGGGATATTTACTCCCACGGCATTACCCAGATTTTGGCGTACAAAAAAACGGCGTTTCAGGATATGTATATCGTCGAAACCGGGGCGTATGGCAAAGCCTTAGTCCTAGACGGCAAGTGGCAATCCTGTACCGGAGACGAGTTTCTGTATCACGAAGCCATGGTGCAACCAGCGATGGTTGCCCACCAAAACCCGCGCAACGTGTTGATTCTCGGCGGCGGCGAGGGGGCAACCCTGCGGGAGGTGCTGCGCTGGAAAACCGTCGAACGCGCGGTGATGATCGATATCGACGGGGAAGTGGTGGAAGCGTGCCGCCAGCATTTACCAGAGATGCACCAAAATGCTTTCGACGACCCCCGAACGGAGTTGGTCATCGGCGATGCCCTCAAGTTTGTCGATGAAACTCAGGATCTCTGGGATGTCATTCTCTACGATTTATCCGATCCCATTGAAGAAGGACCCTCGTTCCCTCTGTTTACGAAGGAGTTATTCGAGAAAGTTCGCCGCATCCTCGCACCGGATGGATTTCTCGCCGTCCAAGCCGGTCCCGTGTCTCCGGCGGAGTTGAAACTACACGCGCGGTTGGCGAATACTTTGAAATCGGTGTTCCCCCATACTTGCTCGTATACTTCTTACGTACCGACCTATGCCGCGCCTTGGGGATTTATTCTGGCTTCGGCACAGGAACTCGTCACTCGTCCGGAACCGGAAGCGATCGATCGACTCTTGGCGGAGAACACGACGGGAGAGTTACAAATGTTCGATGGTATTGCCTTGCTGGGGATGATGCACCTTCCGGCACACCTGCGACGGGCAATTGATTCGGAAACTCAAATCTTTACCCTCGCCGAACCGCCGAAATTCTTCGGCAAAGGCGTTGCCGGAGAGTAATATAGGCGCTAGTAGGGGCGAAGCATTTGGACTAAGGATCTTAGCTTGCACCTAGGATGTACCGCCCAAATGCTTCGCCCTCTCTCTCTAAACCCCCATTCAATCATCGGTGGGGCGGGGTTGGTACGGGGGCGCAACTCCTACAAAACCCTCATTTTTCGGAGAATGAAACAGCCCTGCGGAGGGAAGGGGGGTTAGGTATAAATCTTTTTCGGAGATGTCTATTCCCTTTATTTGAGATAAATCAATAAATTTAATCCCGGAATCGTCCGGGATAGCGTCCAAAAGAGGAGGGTGATGTAAAGCAAACCGAGTATCCATTGATACCACACCAAACTGGCGATCTCACCGGGTAAATGGGTGTCGCGCAGGCGAATATCGTTAAAGCCAAATTTGAATAAATTGTTGAGGCTAAAATCGTAGTAATTCAGCCAATTCCAGCGGCGATCGAGAAGGAGTGGCAGATAGCGTTCTCGAAATAACGGATAGCGCGGTACGATCGGCAAGCGACCGATCGCGAGGCGCAATTGGCGGAGGGTTCCTTCTTCGACAAAGTAGGATAGCTCGAAAGATTCGCTCTCAAATTTGCGCCGATAAAGACTGCCTAAAAAACAGGTAGGAAGGGGAACTAAAATGGCTGCCAAACAGAGTAAGGTCAGCCAAGGTTGCGCGGAATTTCTGAAAATTGCCAGCAATCCGAAGGTACTCAAAATTATAAAACTGCCCAACATCCACAAGCTTTCTCCAAGGTGAGGAAGAGTCTGATGGGGAAGGTATTGTCGATCGCGATCGATCCACCAAAAAAGTCCGCTAAAATAGGCGATCGTCAACAATCCGATGCCGAAAACTAACCCAAAATTTGTTCCGTAGCAACTCAACCACAACAGTAAACTCAACCCCAACCAATCTAACCCCATGTCGAACCAACCGAATAGGGAGATGGGCAATCTAAAAACAAGGCGATCACGGACTTTGATATAGGTTGCTAGATCGATTTCATCCAAGTTTAAAATTTCGTTTGAATTGACGAAAGGCTGTTGTTTTCTATAGTTAAGAATTGCCGTAACTTGCTGTGGTGAAAATCCAATTTTGGCAAGCGTTTCGGGATGGGCAGTATTGATATCGATGCCGCGAAATCGATCGCCTAATTCTTGCTGCCACAACCGAGCAATTTGATACTCAATTTGATTGGCATCGGCAATTTGTTCTTGTATCCGAAAATTGCGAACCAGGTTTTGCAATAAATTTTCATTGCCTTGTAATGTAGGAATGGATAAGATTTTGCCAATTTGACCCGGATTTCCAGTAATCGTCGCCCGATCGGAATCGAAATTTAGCTCGGCAATATTGAGATAAGCAGAATGGCTAAAACGGGTATCGCTAAAATCCATTAATCCCCAAATATTTGCCCCTCTTAAGTTCACAGGTTGACTGAATAATGATTCTCGAAAGGTAATATTGGATAAAAATGTTGCTTCGGATAAAAACAGAGCGCGATCGAAGTCAGATTTGGAAAATTGCGCTCGATCTTGCCAGTGAGTTTGAGAGAGATCGGCGTTTCCTTTCCAATGCGTGCGGGTGAAATTGGCGGCGCTGTCAAATTGTGCTTGATGAAAATTGACGGTATTTTCAAAGGTCGATCCGATAAAAATAGCATCACCTTTAAAGTGAACTCGCGCGAAATTAGATTGGTCAAAAAAGATACTATTGCGAAAACGGGCGATCGCGCCGAAGCTGGCATCGGTGAGACTAAAAGGCTGACTGAATCGGGTTTCCGACCAATCGGCATCGCGAGAAAAGATCGCGCCTTGGGCTTCTACGCGATCAAGAAAAAAGATATTGTTAAAATTAACAGAATCGAGAAATCGCGTATTTTTTAAAATTAACCCACTTCTAAACACCGCAAGTTTTAAATTAGAAACATTATTTAACTGAGACTCATCTAAAATCAAGCGAGAAAGCGATCTCAGTTGAGAAATTCGACGGCGATCGCGCTGAAGTTGTTCTAACTCTTCCGGCGTGAATAATGGCGAGAGTGCCTGCCCGTATAGCGGCACTCTCAGCGCGAGCAAACTACCATCAAAAGAGCCTTTAACAATGGAATCGCTTAAATCTAAACTAACGTGAGACGATCGAGTGAGACGAGCTTGAAGTAAGCTGTAGAAGCGATCGCGAAATTCCGAGTTTTCCGATCTCAGATCGATCTCCAAATGTTTGAGATCGATGGTTTGGTTGCCGTTGTTTTGTTCTGGCAGTTTCAATCGTTCTTGCAATAATTCTACCGTTAAAATCGGGCGATCGACGGTCGCTGCCAGGGCGGTCTCTGGAGATAGACAACCCAAAATTAAGATTAAGAAAAGGGTAAAAATTAAACGGCTAACCAATCCCTGAATTGGTTTAAAAAACATTGGCGATCGTTGTCGGTGAGCGATCGTATTTTACTCCGAGAGTACCGCTTACTGCATGCGATCGAAGGTTCGGTACTGAATCGCCTCGGCAACGTGTTGGGGTTTCAACGTCTCATCCCCAGCTAAATCGGCGATCGTGCGAGCCACTTTGAGAATGCGATCGGTCGCCCGTGCCGAAAGTCCCAATTTCCGGATCGCTCCTTCTAATAAATTGCGACTGCTATCGTCGAGTTGACACCACTGCCGCAAATGGCGACTTTGCATCTCTGCATTACAGCGAATGGTTTCGCTTTGAAATCGCTTCGCCGCCCGATCGCGCCCCGCTTGCACCCGTGCTCGTACCGTTTGCGAGTCTTCCCCCGTCGGGTGTTGGGTAATTTCCTCCGGTTTCAGGCGATTCACCGCCACTTGTAAATCGATGCGATCCATCAGCGGTCCCGACAGTCGCGCCCAATATTGTTCCCGGTGACGAGGCGAACAGGTGCAGGGTTGAACGGGATCGCCGTAGTACCCGCAGGGACAGGGATTGGTGCTGGCAACCAGGGTAAATTGAGCGGGAAAACTCACCGATTGCCGGGTGCGAGAAATGCTGACATACCCGTCTTCGAGAGGTTGGCGCAAAAACTCCAAGACATCCCGCTTAAATTCCGTCAGTTCGTCGAGAAATAAGATCCCTCGGTGTGCCAGAGAAATTTCCCCTGGTTTGGGATAGCTGCCGCCTCCGACAAGGGAAGGTCCCGATGCCGAATGGTGGGGACTGCGAAACGGGCGATCGCTCACCAGGAACCCGCGATCGCGCAACAACCCCGCCACCGAATACAACTGCGTCACCTCCAACGCCTCTGCCAACGTCAACGGCGGCAAAATCCCCGGCAACCGCCGCGCCAGCATCGTCTTCCCGCTTCCCGGCGGTCCGACGAAAATCAGGTTGTGTCCCCCCGCTGCCGCAATTTCCAGCGCCCTCCTGGCGTGAGTTTGCCCCTTCACTTCCTTCAAATCCAACCCGGCAAACCGACTTCCCGCCAACTCCTGCCGCGCATCCACTTTGACTGGAGAGTATGCTTCGGGACGGTTGAGGAAATCCGCCACATCCGCCAAACAGCTAAACCCATATACCGACAATCCTTCGACCACTGCCGCCTCTCGCGCGTTTCCCACAGGAACCACCAACCCGGAAATCCCCATTTTCTGAGCGGCAGCAGCAATGGGAAGCACCCCCGCCACGGGACGCAAACTGCCATCGAGGGAAACTTCCCCTAAAAATAGGTAATCGCCTAACAGTTGGGGGTTGACTTGTTCCGATGCCGCCAGAATGCCGATACTGATGGGTAAATCGAAGCTGGGTCCTTCTTTTCTGAGATCGGCAGGCGTAAGATTGATGACAATGCGGCGTAGGGGGTACATATAGCCGGAGTTTTTCAGTGCCGCTTTCACCCGTTCTTTCGATTCCTGGACGGCAGTATCGGGCAATCCGACAACGACAATTCCGGGTAAGCCGTTGGATACGTCGGTTTCGACTCCTACTTTGACTGCATCGATGCCAATAAGGGCAGCACTCCAAACTCTCGCCAGCACGCCGTTCGTTCCTTTCTCGCGACTTTCAATCCCACCATAGCCGATCTCATCGATCAGATCGTCGGGATAGGACTTACGCAAGGGTGCTACATCTGTAGGGAGAGGGGTCTGACCCTCAGTGCATTCATTCGCCAACAGCTTCAGGGCATTCGCCCCTACAGATGGTGGTTTAAAGGTCGATTTGTTATTTTTTGCCCAATGCGATCGACTCGCGCACGGCTTGTTCTAATTCGGCTTCGGAACACCGATACAAGTCCCGCAACCGGAAAACTTGCCAAACTTCCATTTTTGGCGTCGTTCGACCTTTTTCCCAGTTGCGGATAGAAGACTCAGAGCATTGGAGTATATTTGCTACCTCGATGAGTTTTATCCCGACCCGATCTCTCAATGCCTTCAAATCCATACACGCTTCAACCCACTCGCGGATGCTACGTTAATTTTTAGCGCTAAGTATTGACAAAAAAGTCCATGTGTACTTTAATCATGCTTGAAAAGGCGCTAGAACATCCCCGCCAAGAGATTTGCTAGCGCCCTAGAGTTCCTTATGTTTAACAAGGATTTGACATACTCACCGCCCTAAAGGATCGGTGATTCTTTACGTTTCATTGACGGAAGCAACCGAGGTTGTCTTACTCTGTCTCGACGTACATTTA
>DVED01000146.1 GCA_015295945.1 Oscillatoriales cyanobacterium M59_W2019_021
GAAGGAGAAATCCACGGTATCGGCTTCGATACGGATAATAGCATTGTCGGGTCGGGACCGAATCGATTCCAACTGTTTGGTACGGAACGCAACGGTCGGCAGAACTTCAACAACTACGACCCCTCGCAAGGATGGCAATCCTATCAGATTCCCGTGGGGAACTTCTTCACCGGAGATTTTAACTATCTCACCCTGATTAACGACCACGATGTGGATAATCCTACGGGTGAAAGCTGGTTTCGCAATATCAAACTGTATGAAGCCGAAGAAGAGATTGAGCCACCGCCGCCTGCTACCGACCCCGTGCGGATTGAAGCGGAAAGCATGACCCTGACTGGCTACGACATCGAAGCGCAAACGTTTGCTTCTGGAGGTTCGTTAATCCGCATTCCCAACGACGGTAATATTGGCACGGCAACGGCTAACTTTAGCGGTGCGTCTGGATTGTATGACGTGCGAGTCGGCTACCACGACGAAAACGATGGCTTATCCCAATTATCCGTCCGTATCGGTGGCGAACTCGTCGAAACCTGGACGTTCGATCGAAATTTGGGCAGCACTCGCGCGACCGAAGCCAATTTTGTCTTGAGAACGATCGCCTCTAGTTTAGAAGTGAATAATGGAGAGGCGATCGAAATTCAAGGTATCCTCAATAGCGGGGAAGTGGCGCGAGTAGACTTCATCGAATTCGTGCCTCCCGAGGGAGAACCCGTACCGGATACCATCGCTCCCACCGCCAGTTTGAGCGCTTCCAGTTTCAATCCCACAGAGGGAACCAATGCCCCTTACACGTTTACCGTTGCCTATAGCGATAACGTCGGCGTAGATGCCTCGAGCCTCGACAGTAACGACGTTCGCGTAACCGGACCCAATAGCTTCACCCAGTTGGCAAACTTCGTAGGAGTCAATGCCAACAACGAAGCCACGTATCGAATTAACGCACCGGGAGGAACCTGGGAGACGATCGAAGATGGTACGTATTCGGTCTCCATCGAAGGCAGTCAAGTTAGCGATACCAGTGGAAACTTTGCCCTTAGCGGCACGTTAGGTTCTTTTTCCGTGAATGTTGCCTCGGCACCGCCACCGCCGCCAGCCGGAACGGCCAGCTACAGTTCGGCGTCGCGCGGAATTATCGCTCGTCTCGACAGCGATTTCGTCTTGACGCCTCAATTCGATCGCCCTCTGAAAATTATGCCCCTCGGCGATTCCATCACTCAAGGCAAAGTTAATAACCTGATTCCCGAAGCCGAACGGGAAGGATATCGCCAGTTTTTGTGGAACAAGTTCGAGAATTTAGGGTTAGACATCGATTTTGTCGGTTCCCAGTCCAACGGCACGAGTAACCTTCCCGATAAAGATCACGAAGGACATCCGGGATGGAGTATCAATCAAATTCGCAACTATGTCAATGGTTGGTTGAATGATTCTCAACCCGATGTGGTGCTGCTCAAAATCGGTACGAACGATGCGGGGGGAGATGGTGCAACCATGGCATCGCGGCTGAATGGGTTGATCGATCGTATTACCTCCAATTCCTCGTTTACCGGCGATTTACTGGTCTCTTCGATCGCGCCAATTCATCCGAACTCCTTCTATTACGACAGTCGGATGCCCAACGTCCTTGACTATAACTCGCGCATACCGGGAGTGGTCAGCAGCAAACCCGCTAGCGAGAAGGTGCGGTTCGTCGATATTTGGGCGGGTGCCAACGGTATCGAGGAAACCGATATGACCGCACCGCCGGACGATAACGGTTTGCATCCGGGCGTTGTCGGCTATCAAAAAATCGCCCAATTTTGGTACGACGAAGTCTTAAATTCGGGGGCTGCCGGACAGAAAGATACGGTGACCCAAGCCAATGTTATCGGTTCGGCTTACGACGATCGCATCGTGGGTGATAGTGCGAATAACATCCTGACCGGGGGAGCGGGAGACGATACGCTCACAGGGGGTGGCGGTGCGGATACCTTTGCGTACGACACACCCACGGACGGCGAAGATCTCCTGACTGATTTTAGCGCTTCTGGGGGCGATCTCCTTCAGATTTCGGCATCGGGTTTCGGTGGCGGTTTGACTGCGGGAGTCGGTCTCAGTACCAGTGCGGCGGCAACGGGGGTCTTCGTCAGTAGCTCGAACCCTTCCGCTCTCGGCAATAGCGCCAACTTCCTGTACGATACCGATACGGGATGGCTGGGCTTTGATGTTGATGGCATTGGTGCGGCTGTATCGGTAACTCTGGCAACTCTGACCGGGGCGCCAGCCTTAAGTGCCAGTCAGTTTGCGATCGTTGCCTAATCAACGCTCGCGGGGGGTGTGTTTTGTTTCTCAAAGCACCCTACGGGGTGGGCTAAATTCCTGAGAGAGAGTTTAAAACTTTGTGGGTTGAGTTGAGGTTACGAGACCCAACCTACGAAGTCCTTCACTATTTTTAAAAAATGGTATAAAGTCCCGCGAGGAAAAATATCATTGAGGAAATTGAGGGTAACGTTTTTTCATCTCCATCAATAAAAGATTAGAGCAACCTTCAGATTTATCCGTGCTTGTCTGTATGGCTAGGTCGAGAATGGATAGAATCTCGAGATTGCTGACTTTTATGCCATTATCCAGCGCGAATTGCCAAGCGAATAAAGTTGATGAAGCAACATCTGAAGCTGCTGCTTCTGGTTGGCTATAAGCTTCAGGATCTCGCTCGTAGCAATCTTGTCCTATTTTGGTAATTTTGTCCAAGTACGGATCGGTAGAAGCTGCACCATCTTTTTCTACCATGATTTCCACTGAGTCTTGAACTTCCCTCATTAATTCTTCTGGCTGTGGATCTTCTAACTCGATGGGCAGTTGACTCGTTATAGGTGTTGGGCTAGTAGTAGAGTTTGGCTCTATTGTTTCAGGTATTTTTTTTGCATCGCAGGCTATTACAGCCAAAGCTAGGATGACAATCCAACACTTTTCATATGGTTTAAGCATATCAATCAGTTACTTTATCGTATTTGAGCAATCTCTATTCTGTCACTTTCTGGTGACTTTGGCGATGCTCTTCGATCGAGCGGAGACTATCAGGATTTACAATACCCATTACCCATTACCCCCGCTCTTGTCCCCGCCATTTCCACAGACAGCCCGAGGCTAAATTGGTGATAATATGAGCGACGATCGGCACGAGTAAGTTTCCGGTGATTAACGCACCCAGCCCCAACATCAACCCCACGGCAGTTGCCCACACCATGTAGGGCCACTGCTTCTTGCCGCTGAGGTGCAACGCGCCGAAACAGAGGCTCGAAATCGCCAAACCCAATGGATTCAGACCGATTGCCGGCAGCATGACGCCGCGAAACAACAGTTCCTCACTCATCCCCGGTAACAATCCCAGCCAAATCAGATCTGGCCAAGCCAAGGGTTTGAGAACTAAATTTAGATAAAAGTCAGCACTTTCGCGGTAAGCGGGCCACAAGCGATACAGCAGTCCGCTAGCCAGGGTGACGATCGCGCTAATCCCCAATCCCCAAACCAGCACCGTCGAATTCCATTGCAAGGGCAACAACACCACCGATCCCAAACGCATCCACAGTTTGGAAATCCCCAATAACACCAGCGCGGTGATCCCCATTGCCACCAAAATTTGCATGCGGGTTAGCGGTTCGAGTTCTGGGGCGTTAGGAGTAGGATCGGTCACGAGTTTAAGCCAGACAATGAAGGGACGAAAGATGGGGATGTAGCGTTTGGGGGTCGATGCCAGCGCGATGGGCTGCCAAAACGCCCGCAGCTTCTAGGTAAGAGTTGACCGACACGGCTGAAATCCCGATCGCTTGGGGAGGCGCGTGCATTTGCGTGAGGTTTTCCCTGACGGTAATAATCTGGGTGCGGGTTTGACTCAAACTGAGGATCGCACTGCCCCCGCAGGCGGTTTCCGGGACGATCGCCGCATCGACCCCATCGCACCAAATATCTTCTAGTGTAAAGGAGTTCGCCCGATCGAGAACAAATTGGGGCGATCGACTCAACCCCACCAACACGCACGGTAGAAACGTATATCCTAACTCTTCAGCCGCCGCGCGGGGGGAAACGTCGGCATCGGGCGGCAAGGGCGACAAAGCGGGGGCGTGGGCAGCGGGGATGCGAAACTGGCGAACGACCAGGTGAGAGATAACTGCTTCTGCCCCGGCAATGGGATCGACGCCGCAACCGTGGCGGTAGTTTGCCAAAGCTTCCCCGGTTTCGTCGGGAAAGCGGGCGACAATGGCAATGGCTTCGGCGTTGGCGTGAGTTATCAGCCGCTCCGCCGCCCTCAGCAGGCTATCGGGATTGCCCAGGGTTCCCCAACTCGCTCCGGCGGCAGAGGTGCGAACTTCCACCTCTAAAGGGGCGTCGGTGACCATGCTGTCGGTCAGTTGCAAGCCCAAGGTGGCGCGGGTGGCGTCGGCAGCTTGCAGGTGTCGCCGGCGCAGTTCCGGTTCGATCCCCGCATCGAGAATCAGTCCCATCCGATTGCGATGGACGGGTCGCAATCCCCACTCCCCCGCCGCAAACCGATCGAGTCCGTATCCTTCCACGTAGAAAATGTTGGGCTGCGACCAATACAATTGAGCGCCATTGAGGACGTTAGGATGGGTGATGAGGCGATCGCAAACCTGCGATAATACTCGGGCAACGGGCAGCGCATCCCCCGCATAGCCGCCAATGGCAGCGCCGATTCCCGTCGGGACGATGAGAACGGCGGTATAAGGACGAGAATTCACGGAAATTTAACCGTTCTCAGCCTTCGTCACCACCGCTTCGATATGAGCTTTTTGGGCATCTTCATCCACGTTCGTGACTGCCCAACGCAGGGGTTCTCCCCGCTTTTCCAACTCTGCTTCAATGGCTTGCTGAAGCTGTTGCGGCGATTCTTGGAGGTCGATTTCGGCGGTAATAAAATGTGTGGTCATGGTTATTTGTCATTCGTCATTGGTCATTTGGGGTTTGGGGTTTGGGGTTCGGGGTTGGTAATGGGTAATGGGTCGCTATTTTCTCCCCCTGCTTCCCCTGTTTTCTTCTACTGAACTCCTCGAACATCAAGCGGGTTGTCCGAATTGACGCTGATAGACTTCCTCTTCCTTTTCGGTGACGAGTTTGATGTTTGATCGCGGGTAGGCGACGCAGAGAAGTGCGTACCCTTCGGCTTGGAGTTCAGCACCGACTCCCATCCCGTCGGTTTGATCGACGGTTCCTTCGGAGAGTTTCGCCGCGCAGGTGGTACAAACCCCAGCGGTGCAAGACTTGGGTAAATCGATATTATTTTCCTCGGCAACGGACAAAATCGTGCGATCGTCCGGCACTTCGATCGAGTAGGTTTGACCCTGGTGTTCGATTTCGACGGTGTAAGTATTAGCCATACGTCATCGGTGGTTTTAAACTCGGTTTTCTATTATTTCACAAATTGGTCGTTCGGGGTTTGGGGTTTGGGATTGGGTTATTGCCAAAATCCTAATAACCAATAAACTAATTCTCTACTTTTTTAAGGCGAACGAAAATATCGTAGCGGCTGCTACGATCGTCCTGAATGGCACCGGTAACGCCGATGGATTGAATCGCGCCGACGAAGGCTTTTTGATTGGGGGGAAGTTGCAGGAGGGAAAAGTTTTCGGCGTTGAGGGTGCGATCGAGATCGAGAAGGAAATGACCGTTATTCGGTTGCAGTCCTAACGGAACGGCATCTTTAAACAGTCGAGTATTACCTAAAGGATCTGAAGGTTTGGGAACGAAGGTGTCGGAAATGGGCGCGCCGACGCTAAAAAAGGCAACGTTATCGTTCAACCAACCGCGATCGATCTCCAATCCCGGAATGGGAGATTTCCACTTGAGGATTTCCCGATCTTTAATTTTTGTTTCTTCAATTTGAAATCGATACTTGTCTTTAACGGCAGTATCCAGCTTGGTCAATACCGCGTTAGCTTGGGCGCGATCGCCTGCTTCCACCATCAAAACGATACCACCGGGAAAGTTTTTCGCCGCATCTTTATCCGCTTGAACGATCGCTAACGAAAATTCACGATTCATCCAAGGTAATAAATCTTTTTCTAAGTCTAAATTGACCGTAGTACTCAACGATCGCCGCAACCAATCGGGATCGATCGGCGAGAGGGAATTGGATTGCGCCCCGCCCAGATAATCTTGCCAAAGTTGTTCGAGATTGTATCCCGACACCATCGCTACTGTATTCCCAGGCAGGCGAGAGGGCATCGTTGTGGCATTATTTTCCAATAAAAAAACGCGATCGCTTTTCGGCTTGAGCCAGGAAATATTTTGAAATAAAATCCCGGATGACTCTAGAGAAACTGCCGTGGCGATGCCTTGATATTCGACTTTTTTTAACACTTCCGGATCGATCGGGCGATCGGAATTTTCAGAGATGACCCGCATCGCCGTGGGAATGTTGAAATAGGCACGGGCAAACTCGCGAGAGGGGGCTAGGGATTCCCACGCATCGGTATATCCCGGTGTCGAGGCAATGGCATCCCCCCCTCGATCCGCCTCGATCACCCGTTCTGCGGCTTCGGAACTGTTAGTCACGACAATGGCTTTGCCAATGCTGAGGACGGCATAAGTCGCTCCATCTTTCTGCCGTTCCCGCACCGTCACCCCTTTATATTTGCGCTCTTTCCAGGCTTGAGAATCGGCAGATTTTTCCCGTTCCCACAGTTTCCGGGCGGCATTGCGGTTGGCAACAGGCAACACCAATACCACGGGTTGCGGCTGACCGGGTTCCAGAGGCGGATCGTCCGGTTTGGCTTCCGGGAAGGGCAAAAAGGCGATCGTCGCTTCGTCGGCAATCCACGGACGAATATCCTTTTGATAATCGTAACCCGCATCGGACAAGATTTGACTCAACTCTTCAAGGCGATCGCCCAATAACTGGCGGCTTTCCGGCGTGCCGTACTGCCGAAGCTGCTGCCACTGTCGGGCGTTAGTAGAAACTGAAAGGGTCATCACCGCATCCTCGGGAACGATTTTCGCCCCCGCTTGGGTTTCCACTTCCGACCCTCGGGACAACAGCCAGTAAGCCACCCCTCCACCCGCAACAATCAGCGTGGCAGCACCCACGGCAAGCAATCGGGAACGGTCGATTTTCCTTTTCATGAGTCAACTTTGGGGTTCGGGACACAAGGGAGCGATCGTAGATTACTTTACCGTATCCGCGACCTTTCGATCTTGAAGACGTTCCCTCACCCCGTGGAAGTTTCGCCGGATCGCGGAAGGCTCCAGGGCAGAAGGCAAAAGGTTGAGGGCATCAGGAAAACGATTGATGGTTCAACGGTTTGGCTTTCGGCTTCGTCCTCAAGGGAACGAACGGAACTACGACGGGAAACCGACTGGGTTTTGAAGGTTTGTACAGAAATTTCGAGCGCAACATTCAACTTAAAATCCGTAAAAATACGAAATTTTCCGGCTTCATTCATGATTCGAGTATCGATCGAACTCGCTCGATTCCATGGCAAGTCTCGAGTGGCACTTTCGGGAAAAGGACGAACCCTGTTGTCCTCAATTTCGGTGAAATTTGTTAGAACAGAAGAAGCATCCTTTCGATCGCTCCCTTCAAGATCGCCAGCTAGAGGCAACCAGGCATGAACCTCAATCGACAGCATAACGTCCCCAAGAAGTTCGTCCGAGGCGATCCCGACTCGAGCGAGAGATCGCCCGCAGCCGGAACTTCTCAGCTAACGGGAAATCTCGCCAGAATTCCCAGGGATCTCTCCCCGAGCCTGATAGAGGCTGCCCAAGAAATTCAAGGGTTAATGGTCAGATTATCGCAAAACTATGCGACCGATACGAAAGTGGCGATCGAGGGTTTTGTGAATGAAATCATTAGACTCATCAACGAGGATTCCGCTCTCAGTCAAAACTTACTCCAGGTCAGCAAAACTGAAGATATTTCGGCGATCAAATACCGGCTCAATCATCCCCTTTCTCATTTGGCGATCGTAGCTTTAGAGCGTTGGAGAAACGAAAAACAATCTTAGGTCAATGCCAATTAAGCCCCAAGAGGCTTCGTTGCGATCGAGCGACACGAGATCCAACCAAAAGCGTGACATCCGATCTCACGCTAGCTATAATAAGGATGAATATAGCTCGTAAGCTGTTTCGCCCTCATTTTAGTATTCATTTTTAGCTCGATCGCCAATAGGCGACCGAGCAATTGTTTAAATTAGATTTGGAGTAAAATCGTCATGCACTTCATTGATTCTAAGGACAGTACGATTGCCTTTGGCAACCTCAATCTTGGTGAAAAAGCTGGACTTTTCATTCAAACTAAGGGAGATGACCTGATTTTGGGAAAATCTAACTGCGAAGAGTTGCCACAATTCGTGTCAAAATCAGACGATCTGACTGCAAAAAGCGACTATTTAGTCATGGAACATCGTTCAAAATCCGATCTGATTCAATTTTAGAATCGATGCCATTTAACTTTACAAGATAGAGTTGTACGGAACACTCAAAATCGTGCCTGTTGGTCTAATCTTCCACCGCTCGAAAAGATCGATGTCCCGGAGGCAGACACAGTGAAAACAGCTACCCAAATAGTCAGGTATTTAAAACATCTAGATACCCGGTTCTTGGCAGTGGGTTTCTAGATAAATGGAAGCTTCTGGAGAGGTATATTTTAGGGGGGATGCTCAATTTTTCGTTTCCCGATCGCGTCTTGATGCTACCCACCCTCGCCCAAAAACCTGCGTAGCTGCTGCGATCGCGAGTTGCCGAACTCCAGCAACTTCAATTGGGTGAAAAAAGCACCTAGGCTTTTTCCTAGGTGCTACACTTGGGTGCGGTCCCCCCCTAACCGAAAGGGGGACATAATTTAAACTAGCAAAAGAATATGAATATCTTGTGAAGCTAAACGGGAAATTTTGGGCGATTTTCCGCCTCGATCGTATAAAAAAGTTACAAGATTTGGCTTGACAAAAAACGTGTAAAGTGGATCTACTTTGCTAAAGCACCGATTTTGCGCTCGATAATTTCTGCGGCTCGCTCCAGTCCTCCCGTCTGGGCGATCGCCCGTTGCATCCGGCGGGCGTTATTGCGGTAGGTGTCGTCAGTTAGCACTCGAGAAATCGCCGATCGCAAGCGAGCCACCGTCGCGACAGAGGCGGGAACCACCTCCCCAGACCCCGTCCACGCCACCCGTGCTGCCACCCCCGGCTGATCATTCGTGACCGGAACCGCCACCATCGGCACCCCGTAACTCAAAGCTTCCAATGCCGTATTCATCCCCGCGTGGGTAATCGCCACACTAGCTTTTTCCAGCAGTTGCAACTGCGGGGCATTCCCCACCACGACAGGCGAACCAGGCAGATCGCCCAAACTCTCGGGATTTCCCGCCCCGCCAAGGGAAATGACCAACTGGGCGTCCAATCCGTCACACGCGCGGGCGATCGCTTGGAAAATCTCGACGCGGCGGTTTTGCAGCGTTCCCATAGAAGCGTAAATCAGGGGTTTTCCCGTCAGTTTTTCATAGGGAAAGTCGATCGGTTCGCGGGTTGACGGGTTGGCGTAGGGTCCGGCGAAGTAAAAATGCGGCGGCAACGTCGTCCGAGGAAACTCAAATTCCGCCGGATGGGGACACAATTGAGCTAGGGAAGAATACGCGGGTTCCGGGGAAGGATGCAACGGTAAATTCCAGCGTCGGCGATACTGGTTAATAGCGGCAAACGTAGGTTGATAAATGCGATCGACGATGGCGTAAGCCACCCGATTTCGCAGTTGCGCCCACAGCGCCGGGTTATACTCCCAGGGCGTAAAGTAGGGCGGAATCGCCGCTTCCCGATTCATCATCACCCCGGTACACACCTCAATGTGGGGCAATCCTAGATGTTCGGCAACGGTTATGCCTTCGTAAGACACTTGGTCGATTAATAAAGCTTCCACACCCGCGCGACGGGCGGCATCCGGCGTTTCTTCCAGGATGGTGACGATATCTTCCCGAATGAGGGCGTAATTGTAGCGCAGTGCCGCCAATCCCGTCAGCTTGCCCAGTTCGGCGTAACGGGCGGCAGTTTTCTCCCCCGGAAATCGCGATCGCCCGATTTCCTCAAATCCCAAACCCGCCGCCAGCGCCCGCGATTTCCCGAACGGAACTCCCAACAGCGTCACCCGATGCCCGCGCTGTTGCAATTGCCAGCCCAGTGTCGTCAGGGGGTTGAGGTGTCCCGGCGCGGCGGGGCAAATAATACCGAAGTGCATGATGGCAGGGGGAGCTTTTTTGAGCAGGGGAAGCAGGGCAGGGCTGTTTCATTTTCATGAATTTTAGCTTATGTTTGCACCGCCAATAGGTCTAGAGCGGGTTAATAAATTGCCTCTAATTTTTTAGGCGATC
>DVED01000083.1 GCA_015295945.1 Oscillatoriales cyanobacterium M59_W2019_021
GCTCGATCGGGATCGCGACCGACAAACAAGCTGCCGTCCGTACGAATTGCACCATTCCAGTTGAAATAAGGACCGGGAAAGAGTTCTAAATCGCTGCGGAACCAAGCTCCCCATTTGTTGCCTCGATTCGCTTGTCGGTCTTGCTGCATTTCCAACGCGCTGACCGTCCCATTTTCTTTATCGGAAATCACAAACGCATCGATCTGGAAGTTTTTCCGGAGAATGGCGGTACTCGTGGGATCGGTGAGGAAACCGGCTTCGATAGGAGGTAAATCTTCGTTGCGAATATCCTTACATTGCGAAGTGGGATCTCCCGACATCGGTCCGTTTCGGACTTCTAAGTTCTTAGCTCTCGCTTTAATGTCATTAGCTTTAGTTTTTTCAAGATCGGCAATATTGGTGGGAAATTTCCAAGTAATCGAATAGGCGATAGTTAGATCGTCTTGTCCGTCGCCATCGCTATCTTCTCGATACGCCCAAGCCGGAGCTTCTTGACCGTTAATTTTAATCAGTTCTTCGCCGGGAATCAAATACGGGTTCGGGTTGAGTTTTGCTCCCGCACTGGCTTTGTTGAGCATCATCTCATACAGGCGCTCTTCCGAGGGAACTCCGGCAGGCAAGCGAGTATCCTGCGTAAACATATACTCGATTTTGGCTTTCGCCCGATCGATCGCCGGAGTGGCTGCGTTGTAGATAACTTTCTCTTCTCGTATCCCCACCACTTGTTCGGTACGGTTGATCGTCCGCAGCAACACTGCCCCGATCACCAACGACACCACCAAAAGCAGCAAAGCAGCCGTCGGCAAAACAAAACCCGATCGACTGTTTTGCGGTTGGTTCCAAACTCGAAATAGGGGTCGCAAGAGCGATCGCAGCCAACCAGAAATCGCGCGGTAACTCTGCGTTCGGGTGTTTCTCCACCACCGTTTTAGGGTTGCCATCGACATACGGTTAGCCATAATTCCTCGGCAGATGCGAATCACGCGGTAAGGGATACTCTCAAAGATCTGAATACTTCAGTATTAGCGCAAACCGCTTCCAGTTTTCAACGGCAAATAGACAGCGCTACTTCCTAGGATACCCAAGGATTCTGAAAAAGCGATCGGGGGCTGCCAAAACGATCGACTTCTAGCTCGGGCGATCGAAAACTACGGCATCATATAGCCATGAGCGGTAGTTCGCCATCGAGGAAACTGCTCGAAATTGTTGGAGGAGCGATGTCTTACCGTCAATTCAAAACGATCGCCCAAACCAAAGCGGCATTTAACTTAACGGTTGTAGAAGGGTCTCGCTTTTTGCCACCAACCCCCCCCGTTTCTCCCTCGCCAACCCTCTGGGACTACTTACAGGAAACTTTGCCGCTAGTCGCCACCTCGGGTAGCGAAAAAGCCCGTTCGGAAGGGATTATCTATCCCGTATTGGTTGAGGTTAGGCGAGTACTCGATCGCCAAATTAGCCTATTTTCCGGCGAGGAATTTAATGTGGACGAATCGCTTGGTCTCAATGGGGTGTGTGATTTCCTGTTAACTCGTTCTCCCGAGGTCTTGGAAATTGAAGCGCCTGCTGTCGTCATTGTAGAAGCGAAAAAGACGGATCTCAAATTAGGTTTCGGGCAGTGTATCGCCCAAATGGTGGCAGCACAACGTTTTAATGAGGCACAAGGGCAACCGATTTCGATTGTCTATGGTAGCGTTAGTAATGGCAATCAGTGGCAATTCCTCAAGCTTGAAGATCTTACCCTAACCATCGATCTGACGGTGTATCCTCTGCCCCCCATTGAGGCGCTTCTCGGAGATCTCGTTTGGATAGCCAAAGCCCATCCAGAATCCAACTCGGTGGATGAATTTCTCCATTGACCCAAGCTTGGCTGCTTTCTGGTTTGGCGATCGTGAGAAAATATATCCTGATACCGTGAGGAGGCCGATCGATGAAAGCCATTGTGATGACCGCAGCCGGAAGTCCGGACGTCCTGCAACTTCAAGATGTGCCGGAACCGCAACTTCAAACCGATACCGAAATCCGAGTCAAGTTGCACGCGGCGGGGGTCAATCCCATCGATACCAAACTGCGCCAGCGGGGTACGTTTTATCCGGATCGAACTCCTACGATTCTCGGTTGTGATGGTGCGGGGGTGGTCGAATCCGTGGGGTCGCAAGTCGATCGATTTCAGGTGGGCGACGAAGTATATTTTTGTAACGGCGGGTTGGGCGGATCTCGGGGCAACTACGCCGAATTTGCCGTAGTCGAACAGCACTGCGCTGCCTACAAACCCAGTTCTCTGAGTTTTACCGAAGCGGCAGCCGCACCGCTCGTCTTAATCACCGCTTGGGAATCGCTGTACGATCGCGCGCGGTTGCAAGCCGGACAAACCACCCTCATTCACGCGGGAGCCGGAGGGGTGGGTCACGTTGCCATTCAACTTGCCAAGCTCCAAGGGGCAATGGTTTGCACCACCGTTAGCTCTGGGGAAAAAGCCGAATTCGTCCGCCAGTTGGGGGCAGATTTTCCCATTCTCTACCCCGAAACGGACTGGGTGCAAGGGGCGATCGACTGGACGGAAGGCGAAGGTGTGGATGTGGCGTTCGATACCGTCGGTGGCGAGACCTTTTTCCAAACCTGTTCGGCAGTGAGACGATACGGCGATTTGGTGACGATTTTGGAACCCGACCCCAACCGAGGTAGTTTGAAAACCGCACGACTGCGCAACCTGCGAATTTCCCTAGAACTGATGCTGACGCCGATGTTAGATAATTTAATCGACGAACTTGATCGCCAAGCCAAAATTTTACAGCAGTGCGCCCGTTTAATCGATCGCGGCGATCTCAAAATTCACCTCGGTCAAACCTTTCCCCTAGCGGAGGCGGCGGCTGCCCACAAACTGTTAGAGCTGGGCTCGATGACGGGTAAAATTGTGCTAACGATATAAGCCATTGACTCGTATCCCGATCGATTGCCCCAACCGTTCCTCCGATCGGCTTGTCCAGAGATTGGTCTCCAATGGAGAAATTGAGGTTTTTTCGGTGCTTAATCAGGGGTGGGCAAACCCCGAACGGCGGCGATCGATCGCATCTGAACTTTAACCGTCCCAACTCCCATAACGACTTAAGCGCGATCGTGAACTCTGAAAAAACAGAACCGATTTACATCCGCGAATTAGAAATCGACGATCTCGCTCCCGTCTATCACTTGGGAGAAGAATTGTTTACTAGCGATTTGTATCCCTACCTGTACCGAACGTGGGACGAGTGGGAAGTCATCGGATTGTACAATACCGATCCGGAATATTGCCTGGTTGCCGAAAGTGACGATCGCATCGCCGGATTCATCTTGGGAACCATTATTAGCAAAGGGGCTTGGACTTACGGCTATATTATCTGGCTGGGAGTCAGTCCCCACTTTCAACGCCAGGGTATTGCCAATAAATTAGTCGATAAGTTTGTCGAGCGGACCATCGAAGATGGTGCCCGATTCATGCTGGTCGATACCGATCCGGTCAACGTTCCCGCCGTCAATTTTTTTACGCGCAAAGGGTTTGGCAACAGCCGCGAGCATATCTTCTTGTCGATGAATTTAAGCAAACACGATTATTATGGCAAATTGATTGCCAATAAGCGCAAAAAACAGGCAAAGCGAAAAGAACGACGCGCTCGATCTTCTCCTCGTTCCCCTCAACCCGAAGAACTGAGAGGGCAAATCTCCCTCGGTGACGGCTAGGGCGAAATCCGCAGCCCAGGGCTAGCAGCGAATTTCCCGCGACTTGTCAGCCGAGCTTGACCGAGGCTTTAATGAGTGGGAAACCACACGGTGTTACCCGCTGTATCGATATAGTGCAGTTTGCCGTTGCACTTCACTAGAGCCATGCCTTCAGCAAAGTGATGGGCGATGTCGTACACCGGATCGATAACGAGCTGACCGTAGACATCAATATAGCCCCAACGTCCGTTGGCGCGAACTTTCGCCAATCCTTCCGAAAAGCGGATCGCCTCTTCAAATTGGGGAAAGACGACCATGATGCCTTGAAGGTCGATAAACCCCCACATCCCTTCTAATTGAACGGCAGCGAATCCTTCCCAAAAGTCCCAAACGCGATCGAAGGTGGGGGGGGCGATCGCCCCTCCCGACTCGTCGATAAACGTCCATTTGCCATCAAGTTCCACCGCAGCACGTCCGTTTTGAAAGCCGCGAATCCGCGTCCACTGAGGTTTGACAGACTCATGGCGATAGTAGGGAAGCGGTCTATTTTGGCGATCGATTGCCAATGTCATATTAACTTACACTCCATGCGATAAATCGACAGTATCCTACCTTTTGTGTTTCCAATGCGAATCAAGATGGGTGGTCTGAGTTGAAACCACTGCCTTGAGTGTCGCGAGCTTGAGGTTCGATTGTCTAGGGTTTGATCGTGATTTTTATGAAAACTTTAAGCTTTGAGACCGGAAGTTTGTTTGAGTTTTTAGTTATCGGGTCTAAGTCGATCCCTATTTTCTCCTTCAGGTCGATCTGGCTAGAATCTCTTTTTTGACGGGTTTCTCGTCCCTAAATCTCTCACGGCAGCAGAGTCTTCGTCCGTACAGAACCCTACCTCCGCCCATTTCGTTCGCAATCGTTTCTAGGCAATCCTCCATCCCTAGCAGTAACTCAAAGAAATACCCCTCTCCAAAGAGAGGGGTAAGTCGCTAACTTGGCTTGTCTCACTATTTAATGTAAAGCTTTTTTCCCAGAAATGCTTCACCAATTGGAATGATTGTAATATCCCCTATTTAGGGGATACTTGCCTAAACTATCGAGATAGACAAGTGACTCTTAGCAAGGTGATCGGTTGAAAAATTCTTGAAAATTTTACAAATTAGACTTGTGAATCTAGAGTTTTTCTATTGTGACAGATAATGGACTGTCACACGATCGAGCGGAATCAAGAAGTTTAAAAAATTACGATCGAGACAAAATAAATATTAATTTTTGTATTATACCGCATTAGTTCTATTCTCTCGCTGGGTGATCGTCAAAAAAAATACCCCTTTCCATGGAAAGGGGTAAATCGCTAACTTGGCTTGTCTCACCTTTAAATATAGGGCGATTTCAACTATAAAACTTCACCTGTTTGGATGATTTTAAGTTCACCTTTTATGAGGATGTCAAAAATAAAAATGGAATGCTTGTATTTTGGCTTACCCATTAAGATCGCACTCGATTTTCACCTTTTTTTCACCTAAAATTCTCAAAAAGCATACGACTATGCCGCACGATCCCTTTTGATAGAGTTCGATTCCTATTGGGAAATCCCAGGTCAAAATTGGGCGATCAATGGCGGGAAAGTGCGCGTGAAGGGTAGATGTCGCTCCTTCCTGCTTTCTCGTTTTTACAAAAAAAACTCCCACCCAAAAGGCTGAGGCGGGAATGAGGGAATAGAGTTCAGTCGTTTAATCTTATAGTAGAGAATACCCTGGGAAAAAACTTCGTTTGATCGGAGGATTTATCCCTCATCCCAATGAACGATCGATCCTCATCGAAAGTATGAACCCAGAAGGATGACAGTCAGCCATTCGTATCTAAAAAGTTTCGAGATATCTTGGAAACAACCACCAACCGACAGGTTCGATCCCAGTTCTCCCATCGAGATTCATGAAAAAAGCTCTAATTTGCGGAATCTCCGGTCAAGATGGCGCGTATTTAGCGCGATACTTGCTCGATCTCGGTTATGAAGTCTGCGGCACTTCCCGAGATGCTCAAATCTCCACCTTTAGCAACCTCGTGCGTTTGGGGATTTGCGATCGCGTCAAACTCGTCTCCATGTCACTGACCGACTTTCGCAGCGTCTTACAAGTTCTCGCTAAAATTCAACCCCACGAAGTTTATAACCTCAGCGGACAAAGTTCCGTCGGTTTATCCTTCGAGCAACCTGTCGAAACCCTCGATAGTATCGCGACAGGAACCCTCAACCTTCTCGAAGCCATCCGCTTTATCGGCGAACCCATTTCCTTGTACAATGCCGGATCGAGCGAATGCTTCGGCGATACGGGAGGCAAACCTGCCGACGAAACCACCCCCTTCCGTCCCCGCAGTCCCTACGGCGTCGCTAAAGCTGCCGCCTTTTGGGAAGTGGCAAATTACCGGGAAGCCTACGGTTTGTTTGCCTGTTCCGGCATTTTGTACAACCATGAATCTCCCTTGCGTCCGGAACGATTCGTCACCCAAAAAATCGTTACTACCGCCTGTCGCATCGCCGATGGCAGTTCGGAAAAGCTGTATCTGGGCAATATTGCCGTGCAGCGAGATTGGGGATACGCGGCAGAATACGTCGAGGCGATGCACCTGATGTTACAGCAATCCGAACCCGACGATTACGTCATCGCCACTGGAGAGACGAACCCCCTGGCGGATTTTGTCGCTGAAGCCTTCGCCTGCGTCGGTTTGGATTGGCGGGATTGTGTTGAGGTCGATACCAGCTTGTACCGACCGACGGATATTGCCATTAACCGGGGAAATCCCGCTAAAGCTAAGGAAAAGTTGGGATGGGAAGCGCGATCGAAGATGCGGGACGTTGTACGCTTGATGGTGGATGCGCGTCGGCAAGGGGGAGAGGACGTGAGGAGGTGAGGAGGTGAAGAACAGGGGAAGCCGGGGACAGTGACCAATATAGCAGAGGGCAGAGGGCTCCAAGGCAGAAGGGAAAAGATTGACGGGTTAAGGTTTGAGCATTTGCCTTGGTCCTAACTGCTATGCGCTTAGCTATAACAACTAACAACTAACAACTAACCCTAAATAACCAACCCCAACCCCAAACCCCAAACTCCCAATCCCAAATGACGAATGACAAATGACTGATGACTTATTTAGTAATTTACGACGGCAATTGCAATCTTTGTACGAACTTGGTTCGGCTTCTCGAACAACTCGATCGAGGTCGGCTGTTCGAGTACGCTCCCATGCAAGCTCAAGAGGTGTTAAGTCGCTATGGCATCACGCCGCAAGGGTGTGAATTGGGGATGATTTTGCTAGACCCTGCAGCACCGGAACGTCGCTGGCAGGGAAGCTCGGCAGCGGAGGAAATCGCGCGTTTGCTGCCAGGGGGAGAGTTGTTCGTGAAAGCCTACCGTGCGTTGCCGGGACTAAAACCGACGGGCGATCGATTTTACGAGCAAATTCGCGATCGCCGCTACGAGTGGTTCGGACGGCGTGCGGACACTTACCAATCCCAGTATCCCACCTCAAAGTCTTAGGGTTGGATTTTGTCTCCCCGCGTCCGAGATCGATCGCCGAATGCCGCATTGAGATCCCGTTCGCTCCAGAAGGCCATTTCGGGGTCTTTGTAGCCGAGCGATCGCGCTAACTTTTGCACTTGTTCGGCAAAAGATCGGGTCGCGCACCAGCTAAACACCACGGGCTCCACACCGCGAAGCAGATAAATTGTAACCGCCCAGAAGCTGCGGGGACAGCAAGTGGATTGAATGTCTCGTTCTAATTGTTGGCGGACTGGGGAAGCGGCACTCGTTTCTATTCGTCAGGTCATAGCAGAAATCCTCGTTTGCGATCGTTGCTAGTTGGCATAGGATTTAGGAAGGGGATGCCTTAGTGTTGGTGGTGATATGGGTAATGATCGAAACACCGACAAGCCGGAGATAACATTGCGATCGCTCAGAGATGCCATGAATTTAAAACAGGCAGACGTGGCGGCAGCGATTGGCGTTCACGAGAACACGATTCGAGCTTGGGAACGAAGGACTAAAATAGCGGCAGCCGATAAGTTCTGGCTGTTGGCACAACTTTATAAGGTAGACCTGGAAACGCTTAACGAGAAACTTCAACGATCGCCCGATAGTTAGATAACTCGATCGGTTGCGAAGTTTGAGGATAGGGTTTGACATCGATCAGTTGGATGGAATAACCGTCAATGGTTGCCATTGCCTCGTTTTCCAAACCTGCCTGCCGCACTAAATTCACGTTGCCTAAATCGCGATCGCCTCGGACAACTTGCAGCACAATCTCCACCCGTCCTTGAAAGACGCATTGAGTGTCGGACGGACATCGCGAATCTCCCACCACATCGGTAAATTTAAGGTCTAAATCTTCGGCTGGAATGCGAACGACTTGATCGTATCGAATCTCGAATTGGCGATCGAGTTTGGCAGCCATTTCGGTCGTCGCTCGATCGTTCGAGTTCGCAAATGGCGTAGCCATGGATCGATCGCATCCACTCACCAATCCAATCGCCACGATCGCTAAAAAGAATTGATAAAATTGTTGTATTTTCATCATCTTTCTATTTTCTCTAATATAAAGTGTTTTCATTGTTGGACTTAAAAGATACAATTAAAATCAAAATTGAATGGAGCCGATTAACGCTTTTCGTATTGAGCCTGCTTAGCTAGGTAGTCTACCAACTCTTTCAATTGAGCGGGTATATTCGAGGCTCCCAGCGTCATTTGGCGCGATTGCCCTTCTGATTCGATCGACAGGGTATACTGTTCTCGATCGGGCATGGCTCGTAAGTTTGGGGACGATACCTCAAAAAACGAAGCTCGATCGACCATCAACTTCAGGGCTTCCGCTGCACCAGACGGCATTTGTTCGGTATCGAATTCAGCGGCTTTTGTGAGTCCTGCAAAACCACCCGTTTGGCGAAATTTAATTTTCATCGTTACTTCAGAAACTCGTTAAAATCGAGCCCACCGATGGGAAAAATGATTAGCTCTATTTTACTATACCGACTGGGGGCAGTTTCTAAACTCTTTCTGAAGAGCGATGTGTTTCTGCCATCAGGCAGTTGGCAAGTTCGTCAGGAGTATTATCCAGCTGGCAATGTAAGAGTATCTCGATTCATTGAACTTTTGGTAGTTTTTAACGGCTCAAACGTCGAGGATTCGTTTGGATTGGGTTCGGAATTTTAATTTTTCGAGGTTACCTTCAGGAAATGGTGCGTTTCGTTCCGGTGGCACACCCTACAACCCACCTCGAACCCCAAAACCCAAATGACCGCTCGGCAAAAAAATTCCCCACTCTCGATCGGAGGGGGAAGGAGGAAATCCAACTAATTTATCCGTTGTCCTAAAAACGACCTTCGGTGAGTTTTCCCACAAATCCGGATCGTTTTTCCAAAAGTTTCTGGGAATTTCTGTAAAGCCTTTGAGACCGCTATTCAACGCACTTCTGGCAGGGGATGAGTGCCGGAGGCGCAAGTGGGAATCTCAGAGCGCAACGCGGGATCTTCTTTAAGAAGAAAAACAATGGTATAACTTGTAGCGATACTCTGCAATTTCCACCTCGATTTCTTCATCTCGATCGCACTTTTTCCCCGCTAAATCGATTTGAGCGTTAAAATTCACCGCCCACACGTCGATCGGACGCGGACTGCGATCAACCACTTCTCTTAACGTTAGCGTGGGGTTGTCGCTGGAGTGAGCATCGTCACCTTGGTGGGCGAGGAGAAATTGCGGCGGACGATCCCATGACGGTTTAAACGACTGGAATTGATGGAATTCCCACGCCAATCCCATCATCCGTCCGGTATCTCCGTGGTGGCGGTGGGTAACGGCAATTAAAACCGGAGCGTCTGAAGTTTCGTAAATTAAATTTGCCATGCGATCGCTGCGATGGGTTTGCAAATATCCCCAGTGATTCGCCACTGTTAAACTCCCGATCGCCGCCATTCCCAAAACGATCGCCACGGAGTACTTGGGACGGTGATCGCTATCCCAGAAACGACGGCTCGATCGTTCGTTTCCCGTCACTTTTTCTGATAAATTTCCATCGAGAAACGAAGACAAACTCGCAGCTATGACAGCGATCGCGGCGGGAAAATAAATAAAACCAAACCGAGGAGCGAGGGTTAAATCTTTTTGCAGACCGTAGGTCAAACCCAACATCAAAGCGATCGCCGCCAGCACCACGCCGCCCAATACCTGCATCGGCAAACGCCGATCGTTCCGTTCCATCTGCAATTTTATCCCTCGGTAGAGGAGGGGAACCGCCCAAGCTAAAAAGGCGATCGTCGCGATCCCAAATCCCCACACCGCCCAAGTGGGCAACGCAAACCGATCGAGGGGCAATAGAACGATCGTGGCGATCGACCATGCCAACAGACGTAACAACGGCTCAACGGTTCCCGGACTGCCATCGGCAACCCAATCCGTCAGATTGCTGCCGTACACCCCTTGCCACACCGGAACCCAAACCAATCCCCCCGCCAGAGTCCCGGCGATCGCCAGGTAAACGTTCCTCCAGGGGGCTTTGCTGAGGGCATCGAGGTGGCTGCGGGCGACGGCGAGGGTCAAACCAACCAACACCAGAAACTCGGCGCACAAGGTCAAAGCGAAGAAGTAGTGAACGGCAATTCCCAGGCTGTTAACGACAATCCAAATTTCTGCAACCCACCCCGGAAATGTATCCTTTCCAACAATGGCTCGTATCGCCCGTACCAAACACGTTAAAGAGGCAACGATGAATAACATCGCCAGCGTATAATGGCGGGCTTCTTGGGACAAATAGACGGCAAAGGGAGAGACTGCCATCATCGCGGCGGCGAGGTGAGCGATTGTTCGACTGCCAAAGGCAAACCGACAGCAGGCAAAAATCGCCGGAATTAATGCCGTACCCAACAGTGCCGGTAGCAATCGTGCCGCCCCAATCGATGCTAAGCCGTTAACCGGCGGAAACAGGCGCATCCACCCATGGGCGATCGTAAAATATACGGGTGGATGGGTGCTTTCGCCCATCAAATGCTGGAAAACATCCCCCACCCCCGCCTCGGGATTGGGTTGCAGGGGTTGCAGCAAAATGTCGGCAGAAATGGGTTCGTTGAGGGGAACGCTCCGAAAGCTATTGCCCAAACTGAAAACGAGGGTCGCACACTCATCCGTCCAAGGGGGCAGGGTTCCTAAATCGAGCAGTCGCAAACCCAAGCCAATTGCCAACCACAGTAGAAGTAAGCTGTCACGCATTTAAGTTGTCAGGAAGCAGAGGAAGTCGGGGGGAGCAGGGGGAGTCTGACAAGGGAATGCTTTTTTGATTGCTCGTAGAGATGGGCAGGGGAAGCAGGGGGAGCAGGGGAAGCAGGGGAAGTACAACCCGTGAATTTTCGTGCCAGTTGAGGGATGAAATGACTCAATTCTGAAAAACACTTGAGATGCGGGGGAAACAGGGGGAGAGTGTGTAGCCAACATTTAGGGAATTGATATCGGGGGGAAATCATCTGAAGATGCGCGATCGGTCGAGACTCGCAGGGTCAGAGATCTCTTTTCTATTTTGAGGGCGATCGCCGATTTCTGAAAGCTATAGCGGTAGACATTAAGGTGGCGGAATTTTATCCCAATGCTCTTGACTCGAACATTTAAACCCGACGAGGTATTGGATCTCTCGATGTTTAACCTCAGTACGGGTTAAGCAAAACCTTGTATCCTTTGTTGGGGTTTGGGGTTTGGGGTTTGGGGATTTTAGATTTTAGATTTGGGGTTGGGATCTATGACCCATAACCGATCTCGGGTCACCGTCTTCTCCCCCTGCCTCC
>DVED01000178.1 GCA_015295945.1 Oscillatoriales cyanobacterium M59_W2019_021
TAGAAATTTTGCGGGAGTCTTTGCGCCAGTGTCGTCTCAGTTTCAATTTCGCTTTGGGATCGATCGCTCTTTCAACGGTCTTGGCATTTTCTCTACTCTTTTCTCCTAAAGGAATGGAAGCAAAAATTATGATGGCAGTCCAAACGATCGCCAGTCTCGGTAGCGTGAAATTTGCGAAAGACAATCAGGAAGAGTGCGATCGAATTGTATCGCTTTTGTTGCCCCAAAGTTCTGAAGTGAATCATAACGCTTAGGTCTTTCCGAAAACTTAAGTGAGAGACTTTGTCGGTTGGGGTGTAGCTGGCTTTCGCGTAGCGGTACTATCGTGAAACCCAACAGAGATCGCGATGTTGGGTCTCGTCTCCTCGACCCAACCTACAAAATTTTGTCATCTCTCTCAATAATCCAGAAAAACAGACTGAATCGATCGCGTCCCCTCCACCAACCTCACTAGAACGGCAAGCGAATCGGCGGACGGACGCGGATGCCGAGTTCCGTCGGACATTGGGGAACGCCGAGAACGTTACCGATAATTTCCCCTTCCGTACCGCCGAGAGCCTCTTGACGCAAGTCTTGACAAATATCTAAGAGTTTGTCTTGGTTGGGGAGGGGAACGGTAAACCCTTCAAATAAGGCACCTTTGAGAATTTTCACGAACTCTTCAAAGGAAATTTTTTCCACGGCACCGAGTTGACCGTTTTCGATCGCCACTTGTTGTCCCTGTTGGACGTTGACCGCTTCGCCACCTCCGGCTTTATTCACCTCTACGTCCCCTTCCAGAACTTGGAATTTACCGCCGTCGTCAGCATCCATCACGTAAATCGTCCCCTGTACGTCGGCAACGAATCCCCCCAGACAGCCGTTTACCGGACCGCTGGCAACCAGTTGACCTTGTTGCACTTCGACGCACTGACCCACAGTGACGCTAGAATTGGGGGCTAAACGTCCGGCTGCCAAATTGCTGAAAAGTAAGGCGGTGCGGGATTCGTCCTTGGTGACGATGACTTCGTTAAATGCGGCAACTTGCTCGAGGGTGGCTTTTTCGTCTTGAACGTAAACTTCGCCTTTGTCGAGAATTTCCTGAACAATCGCTTGGGTAATTTGAGCCGTTGCCGGAATGCGGGGAAGGGAGATCGCCAATACCAAACAAGTTAAACCGAGCATCCCAACCAGAAATCGCCGAATTTGCTGGCGATCTAAACCAAACGCCAATCGAGTCATCTCTATTTCTCCTACTGTGTCGTTGAGATAGCTTTCAATTGTACTCACCCACTCCGCCCACTTCGGGAAACGTATCGAAAATCGCAACCCGATCGAAATTTAGCACGGGATCGGATACGTTCTGGTGAAACGATCGGGAGAAGCTGGGAGAGAAAAGCGACTAGCCAAAGTGCGAAAGCACGACTAACCACTAACCACTAACAAACCTCAAACATAAACCCCAAAAATCGTATCTTGTAACCAGTTTAATAAAACTTGATTGACTCGATCGGGATATTCGTCATAGGCGCAATGTCCGGCATTTTCAATTTCGACTAACTGACACCGATCGGGCAATTCTGTGGCAGATTGAATCCGCATCAATTTGTAAAAGCTCGATAGGGGAACGATGCGATCGCGATCGCCCCAAATCAACAAGACCGGAATCGATAAAGCGGGTAACATTTGTTCGATGCGACGATCGCTGTAATCGTCGTCCGATCGCGATCGTGCCAACCGACAAAACACATCTAACGATCCGGGATCTCGCGGCGGATTGGCAAATAAATCGACTAATTCATCGTCCACTAATTCCGCAACCAGATAAATTTTCTGCAAGACCGATCGTAAAAATTGCGGTCGCCGGACGAACAGAAACAATGGACTGAGTAGTAACGGAGAGGCAAACAATCGTTCTAAGGTTCTGGCAAATGCGGGTCCCTGGGACGGTCGAGCGTCGGGCAGCGTTAACAAAGCTAAATGACTGGCAATTTCCGGCGATCGATCCACGGCAGTGAGTGCTACTAAAGCCCCCAAAGAATGCCCGATCATTGCCGCCGGACGACCGATAAAATGCTGCCAAAAATCGCGAACCAAGTCCGCCCAAAGTTTAACAGTATAGCGTTCTGGGGCTTTTTGCGATGCCCCGAATCCTAACAAATCGATGGCGTAAACCGAGTGATGGCGACTGAGTTCGACCAGATTCGATCGCCACTGACCCAAGGACGAACCAAACCCGTGTAAGAGCAAAATCGGTGGTGCCACGGTTGAAATTTCGGGCGATCGCAGGTACGTATAACGAACTTTCCACCCCCGCCACACCCAATCTCTTTGATTGCCATATCTGGGATTGGTCATTGGTTATCGGTCATTGGTCATTGGTCATTAGATATCTCCCGAAATAGCCCTTAAACCCTTGCCCCGTTTAAGAAAAAAACAGGTTTTCGGAGATGACTATTAATCGTTGGTCGGTGGTTATCGGTCATGAGCAACTAACCACTCACCACTAACCACTCACTAATCTTTTGCCAAAACGCCATTGAGAAAAATATCCGCTAAACCTTCTGCCATTTCTGCGAGCGCTTTGGGGGAGGGGTCGTCGAGCAAAGTTTCGTGACTGAATCCGGCGATCGTAAACATTCCCAAAAAGACACTAGCAACCAGTCGGGGATTCATGCGGCGATAGATGCCTCGATCCATTGCCGTTTGCACGAAGGCTTCCGCCACATCTGTCATTTTAGCAATGGTTTCCGTCTGAATGCGATCGCGCAATTCCGGATGAAACTGCGCCTCCAGGAAACACACCCTCAACATATCGGCATTTTCCCGCAAATGCAGCATTCGCCTCTTCATCACCTGGGAAATTGCCTTGTAAGACCCCATTTCGCTCAACTCCGTCAGCAAATCCGTCAGAATCTCCACCCAGCCTTGAGTCGCCACTTCAACTAAGATCGCCTTTTTGCTGTCAAAATGTCTGAAGAGCGTCCCTTCGGCAACCCCCGCCTCTTGCGCCAAAGCTCGAGTCGTCGTGCCTTCGTATCCTTGGCGTGCGAACAACCGCTGAGCCGACTCCAGAATCCGAGTTCGAGTTTCATTTTCCGGGGTATGCGTCTGATTCAGAGTTTTCATAAAGGATATAATCGCTATCTAGTTTGTAGGATCATTGTGTAGTGCCAAGGGACTGAATCGACAGGCAAGTTCACAGATTGTCACGAGTGGCAATGTTTCTTGTCGATTCGCGCCGATCGTTTCTATTTCTCCATCCATTTTCAGCCCCCATCGTTGTGTTTATGAGTTTTTTGCCCGAATGGTTGCATTGTCTTCGAGTCCGTTTCGCGTCAGTCGCGAAATTTCCCATCCCAGTACCTCATCGGGGGTGGCGTTGCCTGATGGCGGCAATGCTTGCCATTTGGGTAACGACGATCGGCATTACCCCAGTTTGGGCGCAACCGCAGCCCTTGCAATCGTACCTTGATCGGGCGATGGCGCAAGTAACGGAATTTACCTTAGACAACGGACTGAAATTTATCGTCTTGGAACGCCACAAAGCACCCGTTGTCTCGTTTATCACCTATGCCGACGTGGGGGGGGTTAACGAACCCGTGGGTCAAACTGGGGTGGCGCACTACCTGGAACACCTAGCATTTAAGGGAACCCAGCGCATCGGCACCACCAACTACGATGCCGAAAAACCCCTGCTGGAAAAACTCGACCAATTGTTCGATCGCATTCAGAAAGCCAGGGCAAAAGGCGAAGAGGACAAAATTAGTGCCTTGCAAGCCGAATTCGATACCGTTCAAGCCGAAGCCGATGCCTACGTCTTGCAAAATCAATTCGGTCAAATTGTCGAACAATCTGGCGGTGTCGGACTCAATGCCAACACCTCCGCCGATGCTACCCGCTATTTCTACAGCTTTCCCGCCAACAAGCTGGAACTGTGGATGTCGCTGGAATCGGAACGCTTTCTCGAACCCGTCTTTCGGGAATTTTTCAAAGAAAAGCAGGTCATCTTAGAAGAACGCCGCCTGCGGACAGAGAATTCCCCCATTGGCAAAATGTTAGAGGTCTTTCTCGCTTCTGCCTTTGAAGTCCATCCCTACAAAAATCCCGTCATCGGCTACACCGAAGATCTCCGCAATTTAACCCGGCAAAATGTCGAGGATTTCTTCAGAACTTACTACGTTCCCAATAATTTGACGATCGCCGTCGTTGGCGATGTGAATTCCGACGAGGTTCGCCGCTTGGCGCAAATTTACTTCGGTCGTTTCCCCAAAGGAGCCGAACCTCCCGCCGTGGCGGAAGTGGAACCCCCGCAAACCGAACCGCGAGAAGTCACCGTCCGTTTCCCCAGCGAACCCTGGTATCTGGAAGGCTACCACGTTCCCGCCTTCGACAGTCCCGATCGCCCCATTTACGAGACGATCGCCAGTATCCTCAGTGACGGTCGTACCGCTCGTCTCTATCAATCCCTGGTCGAGCAGCAGCAAATCGCCCTCACCGCCCAAGGATTTGTCGGCTTTCCAGGGGATAAATACCCGAATTTGATGCTATTCTACGCCCTCACTGCCCCCGGTCGCACCATCGAAGAAGTGGCAACGTCTCTCCACGCCGAAATCGAAAAACTAACGACCCAACCCGTCACCGCCAACGAGTTAGAACGGGTGAAAAAGAATGCTTTGTCGGGATTGTTGCGATCGCTCGACTCCAATTCCGGGATGGCGAGTTTGTTGGTGGAGTATCAGGTAAAAACCGGAGACTGGCGCAACCTCTTCACCCAACTCGAGGCGATCGAACGCATCACCCCCCAAGACGTTCTCCGAGTGGCACGAGAAACCTTTACCCCCCAAAATCGGACGATCGGTCGCTTACTCCCTCTAGAAGGCGCTCCCGAAAATTAACATCAGTACGGGATCGGACAGTTTCTGGTAAACCGAAAATAGCAGATAAGGCGATGGTTAGCGCTTCCATGGTGATAACTTTCGAGTCGCGACCGGGTATTTATAAATTAACGTCTGCCATTGGTCAGTTGTTATTGGCAAAAATCGGCTTCCCCGGCTTTCTTTTCCCTCACCTCCTTGCCTCCTCACCTCCTCACCCTCTTCTTTCCCCACTCCCAAGCGGAAGAGAGCCGATCGTCCGTGATAGACTGGATAAGCTTTACTCAACCTATCGATCGAATATGTTCTGGGCTGACAAAATCGCGGCGGACGCACAAGGCGAACAAGTCGTTAACGACTCCAAAACTCCCTCGGGAAGAGTTCATGTGGGTTCTCTCCGAGGTGTTATCGTACACGATGTCATTTATCGCGCCTTGAAACGCGCCGGAAAACCCGCCCGTTTTTTGTATGGAGTGGACGATTACGATGCCTTAGATACGGTTCCCAAATATCTCGATAAGGATCGATTTTCGCCCTATTTGGGATACCCGTTGTGTAACGTTCCCTCTCCGGGAGATTCCCAAAGCGATTACGCAAAATATTTCATTTCCGAGTTCTTTGAAATTTTTGAAGAATTAGGGGTTAAACCCGAACTTTACTACCTCCGAGATTTGTATCGTTCTGGTAAACTGAATTCTTATATCGATAGATTTCTACAAAACGCGCACCTCGTCCGCGAAGCTTACAAACAAGTCAGTAAAGCCGATCGTCCGGACAATTGGTATCCCTTTCAAGTTATCTGCGAAAACTGCGGCAAAATTGCCACGACCACGGTGACAGATTACAACGGTTCGGAAGTCTTTTATACCTGCCAGCCGGAAGCAACAGACTACGTATCCGGTTGCGGACATTCCGGTTGGGTTTCGCCCTTCGACGGCAAGGGAAAATTGCCGTGGAAAGTGGAATGGGTGGCAAAGTGGGATGTCATCGGCGTGACGATCGAAATGGCAGGCAAAGATCATTCGCAAAAAGGCGGTTCTCGGGATGTCGCCAATGCAATTTGCCGCAAAGTTCTGCAAAAACAACCGCCCTTTCACTCTCCCTACGAATTTATTTTGATGAAGGGAACCAAGATGAGTTCGTCGAAGGGAGTGGGTTCGAGTGCCAGAGAAATTGCCGATTTATTGCCGCCGGAATTGTTGCGATTTTTGATGCTGCGAACTCAACCGAAAACGGCGATCGACTTTGCCCCCAACTACGAAAACGTAACTCGCTTGTTTCGGGATTACGATACCTTAATGCAAAAATACGAAGCATTGGCAGCAGAACATCCCGAGCCAGAATTGACGAAAGAGTTATTGCCGCTGTTTTATTCCCAACTCGACGACGAAATAAAACCTCATTCGACTTTCGATCTGAGTACGCTGATTTCTTTGCTACAAATTCCCCACTTAGATATTCGAGAAGAAGTGAAAAGTCGTAGCGATCACCCCTTAACTGAAGAAGATTGGACGGAGATCGATCGGCGCATTGCCACCGCTCAAAAATGGCTGGAAGATTACGCCGATCCCGAAGATAAGCTAATTCTCTACTTCGATGAAATTCCCGAAGCCGCCCACAATCTAACCTTAGAGCAAGTCGAATATTTGAGACAGTTATCGGAGGCTTTATCAACCCTAAAAACTTGGGAATCTGAGGCATTACAAACTGAAATTTTTTCCACTGCTAAAGCGCTTTCTATTTCCCCAAAAGTTGCCTTTCCTGCGGTATATTCCTGCTTTTTGGGTAAAGAACGCGGTCCTAAAGCCGGAAATTTGCTGTCCTATTTAGAGCGATCGTTCGTCCTCGATCGACTGCAAAAAGCGATCGAACTCAACGCAAAATAAACAAAAAAAAGGAACGTACTCCCCTCAATTTATCACCTTTATAAGGCTGGGTATTTAGTTTGAAGTGAGTCAATCAATCTAACTTTGTGGCGTTCCCGACAACCGGAATTTTTAGAAACTCAACAGTTTCAAGGAGATACAGCTTATATTGGAGAACCGACAATCTCCACTCCGGAAAAAAAGCCAAGATTGGGAAAATTAACCCCAGAGCAAAAAGAGGAAAGCCATCAGAGTTAGAAATTTGAGGCGATCGCGATGAGTACCTTCTCCCACAGTTCGGAAAATATCGGGCTGTTTGCTCCGTCTCTATTTTCGCATTGTCAGAATTGATCGACCGGATCGCGCCGATTCTGGGTTCGCGAACAGGTTAGTTCTCCCCGATAATAGGGAAGAATGAACGACGCAAAGATCGCGGGGCGATCGAGGTAGAAATTTGGAGAAAATAGTATTGTGGGCGATCGCCGTTTTGGTGGGGGCGATCAGTTTTGGAGAATTGGGATTGCGGCTGTTTTTCGGATTTGGCAATCCCTTACTATATATCGGGGACGATCGCATCGGCTATCTCCTGGCGCCGAACCAGGACACTCGTCGCTTTGGCAACCGCATTCGCATCAATCGATATTCCATGCGCGGGGCCCAGATCGCCCCGACTCCCGAGGCGGGGACGTTGCGGGTGTTGCTGTTGGGCGATTCCATCGCTAACGGGGGATGGTGGACTGACGACGACGAGACGATTGCCGCGATCGTTGCCCGCCAACTGCAACAAAAAGGGCGATCGCCCGTGGAAGTGCCGAATGCTTCGGCGCATTCCTGGGGACCGCGCAACGAGTTTGCCTACCTGCAACAGTTCGGTCATTTTCAGTCGGATGCGGTGGTGTTGCTAATCAATACCGACGATCTGTTCGCCACTGCCCCTACGGCTTTACCCGTGGGGCGCGATCGCAACTATCCCGAACGCCGTCCGTGGTGCGCGTGGGCGGAAGTTTTCGGGCGCTACCTGTTACCCGCACCTGCCATCCCCGAGTTAGAAGCGGTGCGACGAGAAGGGGGCGATCAGGTGGGGAAAAATTTGGCGGCAATTGCCATGATGCACGAGATGTTAACGGCGGCGGGAATTCCCCTGGTGGTGGCGATGACGCCTCTGCGGCGGGAACTCGAATCCGGTTCGCGAGACTACGAACGGGTCGCCCGCCAGCGCTTGCTCGAGTTGACGCAAGAACTCAACTTGCTTTACTTGGATTTTTTGCCCGAGTTTCAAGCCCTACCACCGATCGATCGCTTCTATCGAGATACGATTCATCTCAGTCACCAGGGGAACCAACTCATCAGCGAACGCATTGCTCGCGCGATCGAAACGCTGCTCCTCCACTGAAATTGATCGACGTACGCGGATCGATCTAGTGGAAATTCCGTATTTTTCGTCTTTGTCTTTACGATTCGATCGCGCTCTGATAAAGATTTTATAAAGCAGCTTGCCAAAACCCGGAAGTATTCAGTAAATTTGATCTAGTTAAATCTACTGACTTCAAGCGCAAACCAATTGGGTTGTCGGTTGAAAATACCAAAATAGCCATTAAAACTTGGCGTTCGATCGTCAAACAGTGTATCCGCTTCCTCGAGGTTTGGGGCGTTGATTTTCGCTCAAGCCGATATAGTTCAAGATAGCTGAAATCCTCGTTGGTAGCTATCTCAACGATACTTTAATTATCGTTTTCGTTTTCAATTCAGCCTTGATAAAAGCTTGTTTCAAGCAGGAGTATAAATTGTGAAAGTTGGACTTTTAGCTGGAGGTTTGGGGACTCGCTTAGCCGAGGAAACCGAAACCAAGCCCAAGCCAATGGTAGAAATTGGCGGGCGTCCGATTCTCTGGCACATCATGATGCATTATGCCCATTACGGGTTTAAAGATTTTGCGATCGCCCTCGGTTATAAAGGCGAAGTGATCAAAAAATACATGGTCGATTACTGTTCCTTGAATAGTAACTTGACGGTCAATATGGAAAGCGGTGAGGTGCATATGCACGGAGGTTCTCGCCCCAACTGGACGGTGGAATTAATCGACACCGGACTGAATACCAATACGGGCGGACGCATCAAACGCTTGATCCCTTATATGGGTAACGAAACCTTCATGCTCACTTGGGGGGACGGCGTTTCCGACTTGAACTTGCAAGATTTGTTGGCATTTCACCGCCACCACGGCAAACTCGCCACCATGACCGTCGTGCGACCCCCCGCGCGTTTTGGCTTGCCTCGTCTCGAGGGAAACCAAGTCGTTGAATTTTCCGAGAAACCCCAAATTGAAGAAGGTTGGATTAACGGTGCGTTCTTCGTGCTGGAACCGGGTGTCTTCGACTACATCGAAGGCGACGATACCCTGTGGGAAAAAGCACCCCTAGAAAACCTCGCCAAAGACGGTCAACTGATGGCATATCAGTACGACGGCTTCTGGCAGTGTATGGACACCATCCGCGACAAAAAACGCCTGCAAACCCTGTGGGAAAGCGGCACCGCACCTTGGAAAGTTTGGGAGGAAATCAATGAGAGTCTTACTAACGGGTCACAAGGGTTACATCGGCACAATTCTCGTGCCTATGCTCTTAGCCGCTAAGCACGAAGTCGTCGGACTCGATAGCGATTTATTCGAGCGCTGCACCTTCGGAGAGGGGATTGAGGAAATCCCGGAAATCCGCAAAGATATTCGCGATGTCGAAGCAGCAGACGTAGAAGGATTCGATGCCATTCTGCACCTGGCGGGGTTGTCCAACGATCCTTTAGGCAACCTCAACCCGGAACTCACCTACGAAATCAACTACCGCGCGTCGGTGAAACTGGCAAAGTTGGCAAAAGAGGCAGGGGTTACCCGCTATATCTTCTCGTCCTCGTGCAGCAACTACGGCGCGGGTGGGGAAGACTGGCTGACGGAAACCTCGCCGTTCAACCCCGTCACTCCCTATGGCGAGTCGAAAGTGCTGGTAGAACAGGAAGTCAGCCAGCTTGCCGACGACGATTTCAGTCCCACCTTTCTCCGCAACGCCACCGCTTACGGCGTGTCCCCCCGGTTGCGGTTCGATTTGGTGTTGAATAACCTGGTTGCCTGGGCGATAACCACCGGACAGGTCTACATCAAGAGCGACGGCACTCCCTGGCGTCCCATCGTTCACATCGAGGACATTTCCCGCGCTTTCGTTGCCGTGCTGCACGCACCGCGAGATCTCGTTCACAACGAGGCGTTTAACGTGGGGCGCAACGAGGACAACTATCGCATTCGGGAACTCGCCGATATCGTTGAAGAGGTGGTTCCGGGTTGTCGCATCGAGTATGCCAAAGATGGCGGTCCGGATAAGCGCTGCTATCGCGTCGATTGCAGCAAAATCTTGGAAACCTTGCCGGAGTTTCAACCGCAATGGAACGCGCGGCGGGGTGCGGAAGAATTGTACGCCGCCTATCAAAAAATTGGCTTAACCCTGGATGAATTTGAAGGGGAAAAATACAAGCGCATCGCCCACATTCAATCTTTATTAGCCAGTGGGAAATTAAATGAAACGTTGCGTTGGACAGAAGCCGCTGTTGCGCTGTCTGTTTGAACTGCAAACGCTTAGCCATTAAACCCCATCAATCAGGAAAATCGAGTTGCTTCCCCATCACTCGATCGCATCTACCGAAGGAATAGAGAACAGTGGAAAACTCAACACCGATTTGTCGGTCTTGCGGTCATCCCGATTTAGAGTCGATTATCGACTTTGGCTATACCCCATTAGCCGATGGCTTGCTAACCAAAGACCAACTCAACCAACCTGAATATACAGCCCCGTTAGAACTGGCATTTTGCCCGAATTGCAGCTTAGTTCAAATTACGGTGAGCGTTCCTCCCGAAATTTTATTCTGTCGGGACTACCCCTATTTTTCGTCAGTTTCGCCCTCGTTACTCCGTCACTTTGGCGAGAGTGCCCAGGCGATTATGGCATCGCGAAACCTCGATGCGAATAGCTTGGTGATTGAAGCGGCGAGTAACGACGGATATCTGCTGAAAAACTTTGCCGAACAGGGAATTCCGGTGTTAGGAATCGACCCGGCAAGCGGTCCGGCAGAGGCGGCAAAAAAAGCGGGAATTAATACCCTGTGTACTTTTTTCACGAAGGATTTGGCGATCGACTTGCGATCGCAAGGCAAACAAGCGGACGTATTTCTCGCCAATAACGTCCTGGCACACGTTCCCGATCTCAATGGGTTTGTAGCGGGAATTGCTACACTGTTAAAAGAGACAGGGGTGGCGGTTATCGAAGTGCCGTACCTCATCGATTTGGTCGAACATGGCGAGTTCGATACCATTTACCACCAGCATCTATGTTACTTCTCAGTCACGGCTTTAGATAAGCTGTTCCGGCGGCATTCGTTGTTCCTGAATGATATCAAACGAACGGCAATTCACGGCGGGTCTTTGCGCCTGTTTGTGGAACCTCGGGAAGCCGTCAAAGATTCGGTAAAAGAGTTGTTAGATACCGAATCCAAGCAAGGGGTGGATCGCTTCGATTACTACGGAGATTTTGCCGATCGCGTCGGTCAAATCAAACAAGAATTGATGTCGATTCTGTGGGATCTCAAAAAGCAAGGCAAGCGCGTGGTAGGATACGGCGCGGCTGCAAAGGCAACCACGTTACTCAGCTACTTCGGGATTAATAAAACCTTGTTGGATTATATCGTCGATTTGAACCCATTCAAGCACGATCGCTATATGGGCATCAATCACTTGCCGATTTTCCCCCCCACCAAGTTGTTAGAAGATAAACCCGATTACGTGTTGATTTTGGCTTGGAACTTTGCTGAAGAGATCGTGAAACAGCAAGAAGCCTATCAACAGCAAGGCGGTCGGTTTATCGTTCCCATTCCCACCCCTAAAGTTATCTAAGTTTCAAAAAAGTTTTTCTCACAAGTTTTGCCATCAGGAAGTCGCGTTTGGCGATGGCAGTGCATTAGATAAACTCGAGATTGGAGCGATTGATCGTGTCGATTTAAGTTTCACGATCCCTGAATTTCTCATCATTAGGAGATCGAAATGATCCAACAAACTATACCTCAAACAGAGGGAGTTTCCGATGCAAATCCCTCAGAAAATCATCATACTTGTCCCAACTGCGGTCATCAAGGATTGTCGATTTTCTACGAAGTGCGAAACGTTCCCGTTCACAGTTGCCTGATGTTGCCCACGCAGCAAGAAGCACTGGATTTTCCCTGCGATGATGTCGTTTTGGGATTTTGCGAAGAGTGCGGATTTATTACCAACGTTGTCTTCGATCCGAAATGGTCGGCATATGCCCCCAACTACGAAGACCAACAAAGTTTCTCGCCTACTTTTAATCAGTTTGCCTTAGATTTAGCAAATCGCTTAATCGAAAAATACGATTTGCACGATAAAGATATCGTCGAAATTGGGTGCAGCAAGGGCGATTTTTTGGTATTGATGTGCGAGTTGGGTTCCAATCGCGGTGTGGGAATCGACCCCAGTGCGGTAGTCGGTCGGGTGAAAAGTGATGCCACCGAACGTATTACCTTCATTCAAGACTATTACTCGGAAAAATATACCGATTATGTCGGTGATTTTATCTGCTGTCGCCACACCCTCGAACACATTCATCCCACGTTAGAATTCATCAGTACCGTGCGTCGCTCGATCGGCGATCGTCATACTTCGGTATTCTTTGAAATTCCCGACATGGGTCGCGTTTTGACCGATCTGGCATTTGAGGATATTTATTACGAACATTGCTCCTATTTTACGCCGGGTTCGCTGGCACGATTGTTCCGGTCTTGCAACTTTGAAGTTACAGATTTATATCTTGCCTATGGCGATCAGTATCTGTTGATTGAAACCCAACCCGTTGCCGAACCTTCTTCTAAAATTCATCCGCAAGAAGAAAGCATTGAAGAATTAGCAAATTCGGTAAAACAGTTTGCCGTCAATATCAATCGCAAGCTGGACGATTGGAAACAGCGACTGCAACAGATGAAAGCTCAAAATAAGCGAGTTGTCGTTTGGGGTTCTGGGTCTAAATGCGTTGCATTTCTCACCACTCTCGGTGTCACCGACCAAGTTGACTACATCGTCGATATTAACCCCCACCGTCACGGAAAATTTATTCCCGGCGTGGGCAAAGAAATTATGTCACCCGAATTTCTCAAAGACTACAAACCTGATGTCGTCATCGTCATGAATGCCATCTATTGTCCGGAAATTCAAAAGATGTTGGACGAGATGGGCGTTACTACGGAAGTCATGCCGATTTGAGATTGCTGATGGAATAATCCGTCATCACTCATTACCTATTCCCTATTACCCATTGTATTTGAGGCGAAACATTAAAATATGACTATCGATTTTACTCCCCGAGTTCAACCCACATCCGACGCCGCCAAACTGACAAACTACCATGTCGTTTTGAGTCGTCCATTCGACATGGAGCAGATCGCGCGCGATGCCCAAGCCCAAAAACGTCCCCGACATACCCTCTGGGCGTTGAGCCAAATGTTGGGCGCGACCCTTCACAAACCTCAAGGTTATTCGGTTTCCCTGACCGATAAAATTCTGCCGAAAATTACCGGAGGCAGCAATGCCGATCATTGGGCAATGGCGCGGGATTTGTCGAAAAAATTAACCCGCGAAGATACGGTTTTTTGCATCGGCGAAGATTCCGGTTTTCCCATTGCTGCCTTGTGTGGAGGCAAACCCAACAGCCCCAAACTTTGCGTTTTCATTCACAATATCGATCGCCCTCGCGCTCGTTTAACGGCGAAGTTATTCGACTTACGAAATCGCATCGATTTGTTTATGACGAATACGGTCATTAAGGCTGATTTTCTGCGTGAATATCTGAATTTACCCGCCGAACGAGTGTGTTTGGTGACCGAACAAACCGATACCCAATTCTTCACTCCGGGTGCTGCTTCGCCGGATAAAAAGCGTCCGATTGTTGGCAGTGGTGGTTTGGAACAACGCGATTATCGGACGTTTGCCGAAGCTATCCGCACTTTAGATGTGGATGCGAAAGTGTGTGCGGTTTCCCCCAATGCTAAGAAAATGGCTGATACGTTTCCGGAAGTGATGCCGGAAAATATGTCGGTGAACTTCTACGATTGGCCAGATTTGGTACAACTGTACCGCGATTCCGACGTGGTAGTTATTAGCTTGAAAAAACACAATTATCAAGCCGGACTGACCACTTTGTTCGAGTCGATGTCCTGTCGGCGTCCGGTTATTATGACTCGCACTCCGGGTTTAGTTGAAGAGTTAATTCAAGAGGGAATCGTTCGCGGAGTAGAACCTGCCGATCCTGCGGGAATGCGGGAAGCCATTCTCGATCTGTTGAACCATCCGGAAAAGGCAGCAGAACAGGCGCAACGCGGGCATGAATTGGTGACTCGGAAATACAACAGCGAGCAATATGTCGAGTATATCGCGCAAAAATTACGATCGCTGTAAAGTGCTTTTCGTCTAGAACAGTACAACTCGCCCGGAGATTAATCTCCGGGCTAATCGCTAAAGTTGTCTAAAGATACCTCAAATTTTTAATTGTCATCTCACCCATCGCTTAGTATTTACCTATAAAATAGAAAGCAAAGTTAATATTTAAGTTAAAAAAAACTTTTAAAAAAGATATAAAATACTTGAAATTTTAGATAAAAATGTACGACTTTGCAATTATTGGTGGCGGTATTGTCGGTTTGGCAACGGCAATGGCGCTGGGCGATCGATCTCCCAACGATCGCATTCTCGTCCTCGAAAAGGAAAGCAGTTGGGCGCAACATCAAACCGGACATAATAGCGGTGTCATTCACTCGGGAATTTACTACAAACCGGGCAGTTTTAAAGCAAAGTTTTGCCGAAATGGCAGTCGATCAATGGTTGAGTTTTGCCAAAAATATGGCATCGACCATGAAGTGTGTGGAAAGGTTATCGTTGCCACCGAACCCGAAGAATTGCCCGCCCTCGAAAAACTCTATCAACGCGGTTTAGAAAACCAAATTCCCATCGCTAAGTTAACGGCAGAACAAGTTAGAGAAATCGAGCCACACGTTCGCTGTTTGGCAGGAATTCGGGTGGATTCTACTGGGATTGTAGACTACACTCAAGTGTGCGATCGCTATTTAAAAATTATCGGAGATCGAGGGGTAGATTGCCAGTTAAATACCAAAGTATTGCGATTACGAGAGATAACCGAGGGGCTAGTTTTAGAAACCGATCGAGGCGATTTTAAAACTCGTTTGGCAATTAACTGTGCGGGATTGTATAGCGATCGCCTTGCCAGAAGCAGTGGAGTCGATCCCCACGCCAAAATCTTTCCCTTTCGGGGTGAATATTACGAATTAAAGCCTGAAAAACGAAATTTAGTTAAAAATCTCATTTATCCCGTTCCCAACCCAAATTTCCCATTTTTAGGCGTGCATTTTACCCGCTCGATCGACGGTAGCGTTCATGCTGGACCGAATGCCGTTCTCAGTTTCAAGCGTGAGGGGTATCGAAAAACGGATTTTGATGTGCGAGATTTTACAGAAATTATTAGCTATCCGGGTTTCTGGAAATTTGCGGCGAAGCACGGTAAAATTGGCTGGGAAGAGATGGTGCGATCGTTCAGTAAAGCCGCCTTCGTTCGTAGTTTGCAGCGGCTCATCCCGGAAGTGCAATCGGAGGATTTAATCCCCATTCCAGCCGGAGTCCGCGCGCAAGCTTTGAATTTAGAAGGCAAGTTAGTTGAGGATTTTTTAATTGTTCGAGATCGCCACGCCATGCACGTTTGTAATGCGCCATCTCCGGCGGCAACCTCTTCTTTAGAAATTGGCAAGGCGATCGCGGAATTAAGTAATAAGTAATAAGTAACCCGTGAATTGGAGGATCGGTTGTCGTATTTTCTGGTGGACTAATGACTTTGAATCCATTGAAATCTCCAAACCAAGTAAAACGCGATGAATGGGCAAAAAATATTTTTGTTTTTGGAATAGTTGCCGTTTTATTTCTCACGCTGTTACCCTTTGATTTTGAGAAGCCTCAAGGGAGCTATCTTCAAGAAATCGTTACAAGTTTCGGGCATCACAGCGATCGCACCGATTTGTTCAGCAATTTATTGTTATTCATCCCCTTTGGCTTTGGGTTAGCGGGAATTTTAGAAAAGCGAAAAATCGGATTTGGGAAAGCCGCGATCGCTATCACAATTTCCAGCTTATTTCTATCTGCAACTGTTGAAATTTTACAAGTTTTCTTGCCCGAACGTGCTTCAACTTCGATCGATATTATTTCTAATACAATCAGTGGCTTTTTAGGATTCTTAATCTTTTACTTTTTCAAAGATCTATTTTTTGAATTGACGTTTTGGCTTTTAAGGGTTGGGAAGCGTTGGTTGAATGTGAAATGGGCAATCGCCATTTTTATAACCTATTTAATTTTCATTTGCTTTTTATTATTTTCGGTGCGAGATATTACTAAATTGAGTAACTGGGATGCCAGCTATCCGCTTTTATTCGGAAACGAGCTAACAGCCGATCGCCCTTGGAAAGGACAAGTTTCTCAATTCTGCATTGCCGATCGCGCGGCATCGAAAACAGAAGTTTCTCAACTTTTAGAAAGCTCAAATTGCGATTCTATTTCTAATTTTTTACTTGCAGATTACGACTTAAACGGGAATCAAAAAAGCTATAGCGATCGAACTCAAAACTTACCCGATCTGGTTTCTCAAGGAACCCTTCCCAAAAAATCGGGCGATACTCCTGTGGAGTCGCTACGCGATCGGGGCGTCATTTTAAATAACAAACATTGGCTGCAAACCATTGAATCGGTAGAAAAACTAACTAAAAATATCTCAAAAACATCGCAATTAACATTAGTGACAACGATGGCGAGTGCCAACCCCAATCAAGAAGGTCCCGCTCGCATTATTTCTTTATCTAAAAATCCATTCGCTCGCAATTTTACCCTCGGACAAGAGGGAAACGATCTCAGTTTTCGACTGCGAACCCCTTTAACCCAAGAAAATGGTGCCGATCCTGAAAGTATCGTTCCCAACGTTTTTGCCGATACCCAGTTCCATCGCGTTGCGATTACTTACGATGGTTGGATTTTGAAAATTTATATCGGTCGCGCAGCAACTCCAAAGGAGTATCGCGTTGGCAATGTTTACAAATTGCAACTCTCTCCCGAGGCTGCCTTATTTTGGTCGGTCATGGGCATTTTTGACAAAAAAATTCATCTCAATCCCCCGAGTATGTGGGTCTATCAATCTCTCTACTCAGCCATCATCTTCGTTCCTCTCGGGTTGCTCTTTGCGATCGTGTGGGTGAGCTATCGTGGCAATTTAATCTTTTCTGGATTGGTCATTTTGGGTGGCATCATTTTACCTGCATTTCTCGTTGAAGGGGTGATCGCCAGTTGTATGGAACGATCGCTCCAAATGGGAAGCATTGCACTGGGAATCGCGATCGAAACGATAACCATTTTAGGGGCGAGAAATTGGTTTTCCGCATGGTTGAGATCGGATTAATTCCATACTTTTAACGGCTCAACACTTCCAATAACTCGTAATACGCGGGTTTCGGTCGATAGGATTCGTCGAAAATTAAAGGCGCATCGTCATTTCCCGTAAAACTGGGAATCCAAGAATGCGCGTCGGTAAATCCCCACATTACCAACGTATTGCAATTAGGTTCCACTTGACAAACGCGCAGCATTTCGCCATAAATTTCCGCTTGCGCTTGCAATCGCTCGCTCTCCGTTCCCGTCCCATTTTGAATTTGTACGTCCATTTCGGTAATTTGCACCTCGAGTCCCAATTCGTCGAAACGACGCATATTATCGGCAACGGCTGCGGCAGTCGGCACGTTGTTTAAACCCACGTGCATTTGCAAGCCAACTCCATCGATGGGAACGCCACGATCTTCTAATTTTTGAATGAATTCATAGGTCGCATCCGCCTTTTTACCTGCCATTTCTCCCCCGTAGTTATTGTAAAAAAGACGGGCTGTCGGGTCGGCTTCGCGCGCCCAACGAAACGCCAATTCCAGATACTCCTCGCCAATGCCACGCAGCCAGATTGTATCGCGAAGCGTACCATCGTCGTTGAAGGCTTCGTTAACAACATCCCACGCCGAAACCCGATCGCGAAAATGCCCCACCACGGTATAAATATGGTCGCGCAAAATTGCTTTCAATTCCTCGGGGGTAAACTCTCCTTCCGTCAGCCAACTAGGAAGTTGCCGATGCCAAACCAGCGTGTGTCCCCGCACCTGCAAATCGCGATCGCTCGCGAATTGAACGATCGCATCGGCTTGGGTAAAATCGTAGCGATCGCGTTCGGGATGCACCACCTCGAATTTCATCGCATTTTCCGGCGTCACCATATTGAATTCCCGCGCCAGCACTTGGCGATACATCGGCTGTCGTTGCAACGGACGAAACTGCACCGCCGTGCCGATATACAGATCTTGTCGTTGGGCCAACCAGCGCAAAGACGTGAAAGATAGAGCGAGATGGCCCCACCACAGAACTGTCAGGGCGGTAAAAATAGATAAACTGACGACTTTGAGCCTCAACAATTTGCCCCATCTCATCGATCGCGATCGGTTAATCCTTCAGACAACTCCACTACCTTACCGCAAGGATTATTGTCATTTGGGGGTCATTTGGGGTGGGTTGCGGGTTACTGATGACCGATCGCCGATCTCCGATCGCTGATGACTGGTTCGGTTTATCGCCAATTGCCGAGGGTTAATTCTGAAAAGAACCCCTAGTATAATATTCACTAAGCAATTGAATTTGCTCGGTCTGGGGTCTGACTTTCTGGGTTAAATTTATTTTTCTCGTTTCCCAGGCACACTATCCAACTCGATCGGCTTAAAACAATGCTCGATGCACTGATTATTTTTTCATTCATCCTAGCAGGAGCGGGAATAGGCTTTTATAGCACCGATCTGCTCCCCGACACCGTTGTCGCCCAAGTCACCAACTTAGAAGCCTTGCGCTGGGTCATTGCCAGCTTTGCGGGGCTGATTAGCGGGGTGGTGGGATTGACCGTACAAACCACCTACCGCCGCCTGGAGACGAAAATTCGGGAAATGCCCTTGGAGGTGCTGCTGACTCGTTCCGTGGGTTTGGTCATCGGGTTGCTCGTGGTAAATTTGATGCTGGCGCCGATTTTCTTGCTCCCCATTCCCAGCGATTTAACCTTTGTCAAACCGTTTTTAGCCGTGTTGGGAAGTGTCCTATTTGCCTTTTTAGGTGTTTCCCTCGCCGATACTCACGCGCGAGCATTTCTGCGGTTAATTAGCCCCAATAGTGCCGAAACCTTGATGCTGGCAGAAGGAACCCTCAAACCCGCCGCCACGAAAATTCTCGATACGAGTTGCATTATTGACGGTCGCCTGGAAAATCTCCTCGATACTGGATTTATTGAAGGGCAAATTTTAGTGCCGCAATTTGTGTTGTTAGAATTGCAACAAATTGCCGATGCGGCAAACGAGCAGAAACGGGCGCGAGGTCGGCGCGGATTGGATATTCTCAACCAACTGAAAGAAAGCTATCCCGATCGCATTATCATTCACCCGGCGGACTACGACGAACCGATGACGGTGGATGCTAAATTGGTGCGCTTGGCAACGGAAATTAACGGCACGTTGCTCACCAATGACTTTAATTTAAGTAAAGTGGCATCGCTGCAAAAAATTTCGGTTTTGAATATTAACGACCTCGCACAAGCCATCCGGTTAACTTATATTCCCGGTGATACTTTGGAACTCAAAATTATCAAGCCGGGGAAAGAACCCACCCAGGGAATTGGGTATTTAGATGACGGAACGATGGTGGTAGTAGAAGAAGGGATCGATCGCGTGGGGAAAGAA
>DVED01000155.1 GCA_015295945.1 Oscillatoriales cyanobacterium M59_W2019_021
AAACAGGTCTTCTAGACTAAGCATGGGGCAAGCGGGAGGTTGATGGTTGGCTCTTTCAGCCTACCCGCTTCGCTCCTCCTTATCCAAAATTGACGTTACTACCTGGAATTTCGCACCTTTGCCCCTACCGTCGAGCAACTCTACGCCGAGATTCCCCACGAAACTGAAAATTATACCTATACCCTATTTTCCCAAGGCGACGGAACCCAAAGCACGATGATGACGGCAACGGCAAAGCATCCCGAACTTCGCAGCTATACCACTGCCGTGTTTATGGTTGCCAACGATCGCGGGTTGCCCGTCTCCGTTGCCGGAACCTGCGCCACCGACGCCCCCTCCACCACGCCGCCACCGATGCCCGAACCCCCCGATACGGCAGAGGGAGACATTCTCTGTGCATCCGGTTCTAGTCGAATTTAGAGGTGACAATCGATCCTGAAAAATACGATGGGATGATTCTCGATCGTTCTTTTTGCGGTTGTTCTTCCTCAAAAAAAATACCACAACCCCGTAAAACCGATAATTTCTCGATCGCCTTTGGTTTCGATAAACCAAAGCTCCCATTTTTGTTCTTTAAGGAACATTTTATTTTCGCTCAACATTGGGTCTATATGCTCCATCGACCCAATGCGATCAAACTGCTAAAGCAAAATTATCGAATATGGAAAACCGACTCCTTAACTTGTCCGTTTTCCCGTTCGAGTTTGCGCCACGCACTTTCATCATTCATGCGAACCCAACGGCGTTCTTCGCTGCGATAGTGATAGTCTAAATCGTTTTTATAGTAGATTTGAATGTCTCGCCCTTCGAGAATATTCAAAATTTCGTAATTGTGATAGTGTTTTTCATCAAAATAAGTAAAGGCTTTTTGACCCATTTGCGAGTAAAGTCTGTGAAGTTCTAGAAGAACTTTGTTGGTATCGGTTGACAAAGCTTGAATATTTAATCCAATTTTCTTGGCTTCTCGCAAAGTAATGGGATAGCTGTGAGACGGGTAGTCCGAATTGAGGTGATTGCTAATTTTTTCGGCAAGCTCTTGGTCTTCCATATGATGGGATAAAATTTCTGTACAGATTTTTATCGACAGAGAACTTGCCCGATCGACGGCTCCAATGACTAACGGATGAATGTGGTTAAATAGAGCTTGGTAGGGGTGAGGTGAGTTGACATTCGCTTCTTTTTGCCAAAGCTGAATCGCTCGCATTAACTCTTCTTTGCTGACAGAAATTCGACTGTTATAGGTATCAATCGGTGCTAATTGATGTGTAATAGACGTATCGATTGCCGTTAAATAAGCCAGCGGTCCCATGTAAATCTCATCGGCACCCAAGGCAATCATAGTTGCAGCCGAGGCACAATCGAGAGGAATTAACACCTTGAGCCGATCGGCATAGTACCTTAAAAGATGAACGATCCGCAGCGCGGCAAGTCCCGATCCGCCTTCCGATTTAATAAACAGATAAACTTCCGATTGCTTGCCAAGTTTTTGGAAAATTTCTTGAAATGCCTCGACATCGCTTTGGCAGACATTTCCTTCGGGAGAAGTCCAATAAACGAGAAAAGTAGCATTCAGCATTTCCTCCAGACATTGAATCAGTTCTTGGGTTTGTGGAAAACAGATCGGAGGCTGGTTAATCTGGGGAGGATTGCTGCTAGGCTGATTCATCTTTAGACGAGAAAACCAATATAATTTTAGACTTATGCTAATCTATAATCAAGAAAATAAGATCGAGTCACGAGTCGTGAAACGTAGAGGATGAGATGGATTACGAAGACGCGATCACCTATTATGAGGGGGACGATGACGACGATCTCCCCCAAGAGCGCCCCCCCAAAATTCCTATCGATCGTCGGGGATGGGCATTTGCCATCGACTTCGCCGCCGCTTGGCTGCTGAGTTCCCTGGTCGGCGGCAACTCCATCGTCTTTCTGCTGGCGTGGTTCGGTCTGCGCGTCGTCCTCCCCATCCGCAATTTCGGGCAAAGTTTGGGACGCTACGCCCTCGATCTCAAACTGGTGGACGATCGATTTTACAGAGCCCCCGGTTTTGGAGAACTGGCAAAGCGCGAAGCGATAACCGGTTTCGGCGCCATGCTCGCCGCCATCGCCCTGGTTAACATCAATCCCGCCAATGGGTTTTACTTACTCTTTCTCGTGCCACTGGGCATCGATTGCGGCGTTGCCTTCGCCGATCCCGCCGAACAGCTTGCCTTTCACGATCGTTTTGCCGGAACCCTCGTCGTCGGCACTCGGCGCGGATACTCCCTGGACCTCAAAGTTAAAAAATGGGTTGCGATAATTCGCAATCGCGTGCAACAATAGACGATCGTGTCTGATTTCTAAAAAGCACTAAAGTTATGGCTAAGGGCGTTCGCATCGTCATCACCTTAGAGTGTACCGAATGCCGCAGCAACCCCAACAAACGATCTACGGGGGTGTCGCGGTATACCACTCAAAAAAATCGTCGCAAAACCACGGGACGCTTAGAACTCAAAAAGTTCTGCCCCCATTGCAACACTCACACCGTTCACAAAGAAACGAAGTAGTGGCTCCAGTCAGCGATTGGCGCTCGAGTGCGTGCTAATCCATTTCCTGGGGGGACGGACTTTGGACCCCTAACTTTTTATTTGCGATCTTTTCGTTGTAGCTCAATTTACTCTCATCCATTATGTCTACGTTTTATCGCCGTCGCGTTTCCCCGATCAAGCCTGGAGATCCCATTGACTACAAAGATGTGGATTTGCTGCGCAAGTTCATCACCGAACGCGGCAAAATCCTCCCCCGCCGGATCACCGGACTGACTGCCAAACAGCAGCGAGATTTGACCGAAGCGGTTAAAAGAGCCAGACTGGTGGCATTGTTGCCTTTCATTAATAAAGAAGGTTAAATCGATCGCTCGGCTGAGGAAACGGATAACCTCGGAGAGTTCGCCCTCGGGTTGCCCGTTTGCACCGCAGCATCGAGATCTAGAAAAGGTCTGCGGAGAGCCTCTCCGGCAGTCCAGACAAACCCCTCAAACCCAATGTCATTGGAGCGAGGAAGACCAGCATCTGAACTAGCCAGTCAATCGCTAGTTGCGAGAGAATCGCACATCCAATATCCAACTACCGTGGGGATCTCGATCGGGTGGAGAAAGGACGGCTAATTGAATTTCGGTTGCAAGGAGAGCGCCGCCTGGGCGCGATCGAGCGTCCCGAAGGCAAAAAAAACTGGGTCGTCATTGACGAATCCGGACAATCTCGCGTACTGACGCCCAAACAGATTACCTATGAGATCGAGGGAGGGACGTACAAGCACTCAGATATTCCTAAATTTCTAGAGGAAGTCAACCTGTACCTCGATCCCTCCAGCTTGGAAGTGGCGTGGGAATTGCTGGTTGACGACGGCACGACGGTCACACCCGAGGAAATGGCGCTCTTGCTGTTTAGCGAAAGCACCCCGCCCCAGTGTTACGCCGCCCACTGCTTGCTTGCCGACGATAAGATTTACTTTAAAAATAAAGGCGATCGTTACGAACCGAGATCGAGCGCCCAAGTCGCCGAAATTCGCCACCAACTGGAAGTCGAGCGATCGCGGCAGCAAGAATGGCAGAACTTTTTCGATCGCGTGCGCCAAGCCTTAGCGGGGGAATCGGTACAATGGAACGAGCGCGATCGCATCCGCATCGAAGCCCTAGAGCGGTTTGCCACCTTCGGCGAAGAAGCCACCCACCGCACCCCCGCCTTAGAACTTTTAGCAGCTCTGGAACGACCAGAAACCCCCGCAGCCGCGCTGGCTCTCCTGCAAGATCTCAAATTGTGGAGTCCGCACGAAAACTTGTTTCTGCGTCGCACGCAAATTCCCACCCATTTTTCAACCAAGGTACTTGAAGTGGCGCAGTGCTGTTTGAAATCTCCCCCGCCCGATTCCGAACCCCATCGGTTGGATCTCACCCACCTGAAGGTCTACACCATCGACGATGCCAGTACCGTCGAGATCGACGACGGCTTGAGTTTGGAATACCTGGAAAATGGCGACCACCAACTGTGGATTCACATCGCCGATCCCACGCGCTGGCTGTCACCGGGGGACGAATTGGACTTAGAAGCGCGGCGGCGCTGCACCACGGTTTACCTGCCGACGGGGATGATCCCCATGCTCCCGGAAGAACTCGCCACCGGACCGATGAGTTTAAACCAGGGGCAAATTTGCTGCGCCCTGAGTTTTCGGGTCGTTCTCGAGGAAACGGGGCAAGTGCGAGAGTACAGCATCCATCCCAGTTGGGTGAAGCCCACCTATCGGCTCACCTACGACGACGTAGACGAGATGTTGCACTTGGGGATCGAAGCCGAGTCCGAACTGGCGGAAATCGCCCGATGGGCGAAACAGCGCCGGGATTGGCGGCAATCTCAAGGGTCGATCGCCATTCATATGCCCGAAGCCTCGATCAAGGTCAAAGACGACGAAGTGACCATCGAGGTGCTAGATAACTCCATCTCGCGCTATTTGGTTGCCGAGATGATGATTCTCGCCGGAGAAATCGCCGCCCACTACGGACAGCAGCACAACTTGCCCATTCCCTACCGCCACCAACCCGAACCGGAACTGCCCTCAGAAGAGGAACTCCTCCTTCTGCCGCCGGGTCCGGTGCAAGCCTGCGCCATTCGTCGGTGTATGCCCCGCAGCGAGATGAGCCTGACACCCTATCGCCATGCCAGTTTGGGGTTGGCAACCTACACTCAAGTCACCTCTCCCATTCGCCGCTACACCGACCTGCTGACGCATTTCCAGATTAAAGCGCATTTGCGGGGAGAAACCTTACCGTTCTCCGCCGACGAGATGCAGCATATGGTGATGAGTATCGGTTCGGCAATCAAAGAAGCCACGCTGGTGGAGCGTCAGACCTCGCGGTACTGGGGGATCGAGTATTTGCGCCGCCACGGCGATCGCCCCTGGCAGGCGCTGGTATTGCGCTGGATTCGCGAAGACGATAATTTGGGATCGCTGCTGTTGGAAGAGTTGGGAATTGAGTTCGTTTGGCGATTCCCCCGTCCCGTGCAGTTAGGGGAGCGGATGATGTTGCGCGTTACCTATGCCGATCCTCGGGAAGATGCCATTCAATTTCAGGAATTAACGGGTGTGGCGATCGCGGATTTGTGAAGACGGGCGATGGGGCGCTGAATTTGCCCTCCCGTCCCCAACCCCTTCTCCCACCCCCCTCTGTCCCACGCCATTTGCTCTACTTGGGGAAACCCCAAGACCGCAATGGCTCCCCTAAAAGGAGGGAAGTCAGAGGAAGCTTCGCAGTTTTTTTGAAGGGAGAAGGGGAGCCAGAAGGGCATCTCGAGATCTGGAAAAAGCAGAGTGCAACGTCTAAAGTTGGGTAGGGCGAGCCGTTAGATTTGTAGTCAGTTTATTGTGAGTGAATCGAACTGCCCGCCCTATGGGTTACGCGATACTACGCTTCCGAGCCAAAACTTTTCCGAATGCCGCCACCACAAATATCCCCAGCAATGAAGTGGGTTCGGGAACAGATTGAACCTGTTCTCGAGTACCGAGAGCAACATTATCTAACCCAAAACCATCTCGGGAAATGGGACCATCGGCTAAAAACTCTACGCTACTGAATAACCTGTCTGGACTGAGGTAGCCAAAGTATAACTCTGAGGCATCCGGGCTACCCAGTGTGTGAGGAATATTGACTATTTCCTCTCCACCGTCTTCAAACAAGAATTTTAACGAAAAGTCATTGATGCCTGCATCTCCCATATCTGTTGCCCAAAAACCAAAGGCAGCCTGAGATCGATCGAAGTTAATGACGTAAGTATCCTGAACTTGTTCGCCGAAAGTCAAGCTCCAATAGTTGCGACCGGAAATCGAATGAAGACCATTAAAATCAGCATCGCGAACCTGTCCGCCACCCGTAAGAGTGGCAGTGCTATCTCCAAAATTGAGGATAAATGGATTTTCGACAGATGCGGACTCGCCTGGAGTGAAGCTTTCAAAATCCTCTACAAAAATGTTATCGAAGTTGGAGAGAAAATCTCGTTCTGCTTGAGTTGCTGCATTGGAACTATTACCAGGTTGGTATTCTCCAAAGAAGATTTGGGGTGCAGCTTGTGCTTGACTGGCGAAGCTGGCTAATAAAAGACCAACAGAGCTAAGGATGGTGAAATTAGTTGTAAGTTTCTTCATCTTTTTGGGTTCTCCGGAATCTGAAATTTACTGGGATTGCATTTTGTGATAAATGAAGGGAAATAGGCGAAGCATTTGCATAATCTTGATGAGTTTGTGCATGAGATGTTTGAGCAAATGCTTCTCCCCTATCATATCAGAATTTTTCTCTGATAGGGTAACGGCTATCAAACTTGTTAAGCTGAGATAAAATCTCGTGTTGACAATTGAATGGAACCATTGCTGGTTGAAACACCTTGTAAAATTGCCAGCACCTCATTGGGATTACTGCGTAACACCAAGGCTGTATCGCTGGAGGAATAGCCGTAGGTGCTGCCAGAACGCAACGTGTATTGACTCAGGCTTCCTTGGACTTTGATGTAATCTTCGCGCCAGTTGAAGTCGGCAATCACTGCCCAACTACGACCTAAATAACCTTTTCCGTAATAATCGCCGATGACAAAGGTGTCATATCCAGCACCACCCCGCAATGTATCAACTTCGCCATTACCACCAGAGGTATACCAAAAACCATCGAGAATATCATTGCCATTGCCACCACTGAGATAATCGTTTCCCAGTCCGCCCAGCAACTTATCGTTACCATCTTCACCGTAAAGGTAGTCGTTTCCTCGACCCCCAGTCAGCGTGTCATTTCCCGATCGACCATACAGATAATCGGTAAAATCACTTCCCGTAAGGTAATCATTTCCAGAACCACCAACTTTATAAACCATCTTGACTTCTCCTGTAGAGAGAGGTTTTCTTTTGCTTTATTTAACGATATAGGCTTCCCCCTCGATTTGTCGGTGGATAAACGTGACGACAAGTGGTTAAATTTGAAAATTTTGAAAAGTGGGCTATAGTGGACAGAAGT
>DVED01000171.1 GCA_015295945.1 Oscillatoriales cyanobacterium M59_W2019_021
ATTCACCGTTAGTGTCCCTCCCGCCAAGGTTGCCGTCGTTCCGGCATCGTTGTCCGTCACCGCACCCCCCAAACTTCCCCCACCGAATTGAGTCAGGGTGGCGGTGGGAAATCCCAGGGTGTCGTTGTCGAGTAGGTCGTTGGTGGCGCTGGTAGCAATGGTTAAGGTTTCACCCACATTTATGTTGTAATTGCCGTCATCCGTCGCCGTTGGTGCCGCCGGAGCCGTGTCGTCGTTGAGGATTATAAACCCAGCATCTGGCTGGGTTGTGCCAATCTGACCCGAACCGCTAAAACCTGTCATCACCAACCAGATGTACTCGTCATTTTCATGGTTTGTATCGCCCAAAATCTCAAATGGCACGACTTTACTAGTCTCACCCGCAGCAAAACTCACAACGATCGGATCGCCGTTGAAATCGTCGCCTGCTGTCGCAGGGGTCACGTTACCACCGCCCTGGATCGTGCTGAAGCCCAGGGTTACATCCTCCGCAACGGCGTTGGCGCTGCGGTTCAGCGATAGCACGGTGACGGTGTTGGTCGTGTCGCCTTCTTGAACTGGGTTGGAGGCGGTCGAGAAATTGTAAACTGGATTAGAAATTGGCGTTGGAGCCGGGGATGGTGTTGGAGCCGGGGATGGTGTCGGGGTCGGGGATGGTGTCGGGGTCGGGAATGGTGTGGATGGTGTCGGTTCAGGTGCAGGTATGGGAGTTGGAGTGGGAGTGGGAGTGGGGATGGAAGTCAGGGGAATAAAGTCGCTGGCTTCGAGGTCGGTAACACCGGTAACCGTTGCTAAAAATTGACCGCTTTCGCTGTCGCGAATGACCGTGCTGCCATTTTCCACGGTTAATATCAACCGATCGAATGTCAGGTCGCCAATCAGTTCGATGCGATCTTCGCCCCGGCCCAAATCGTCGATGCGATCGGCATCAGCTCGGGTGTCCCCACCTGTGGAGAGAATTCCCGGAATCCCCGTCAAACGACCGATCGCAAAAATATCGTTGCCCTCGCCCCCCATCAACGTATCGCTGCCAATATCTCCCCAGAGGCGATCGTTCCCAGCCTCTCCTTGCAGCAGGTCATTATCTTTCCCACCCCAGAGGCTATCGTCTCCGGCATCGCCGAGGAGGGTGTCTTGCCCTCTGTTGCCAAACAACCAATCCCTCTCGACATCGGGGGTAGAAGTGGGGTCTAAGGTTCCGCCCCGGATGAAGTCGTCGCCGAGGTCACCCAGGATGATGTCTGTGCCTAAGTCGCCGTAAAGATAGTCGCCATCTTTGCCACCCCAAATGGTATCATTGTCCCGTCCGCCAAATATCGTGTCGCGTCCGGTGTTGCCTGCCAGGACATCGCCACCTCCATTGCCAAAGATGCGATCGGCCCCGTCAAATCCAGCGGCGATATCGTTGCCTGCCAAAGCTTGGATAATGTCAGCGTTCGGGGTTCCAGTCAGGATATCGTTGCCAAATGTACCGAAGATTGCCATAGTTTTGTGAGTGTTGAATTTCAGGCTGTGATGATAATAAAAACTGGAGTTTAGAGTAGCATCGGTGAAAATACGGAATTATTCTAATTCGACTTTTACTGACTCCTTGCCGCTGCCAGTCGCGCATCCTCAAGGTCCATAGATCTCTCTCAACAGAGGACATTCCGAGGGAACCGCCGCCAGCGAGCTTATATTGCAGAGAGCAAAAGTCAGGGAATGAGAAAACCACATCAACTCCAGTCGCCGATCTCAAGGGAGATCGTTATTCGGAGCAGACAGCAACTCAAACAGCTTATTGAGTAACTCCTCCGGTTCCATCGGGTGCGCGAGACATTCATTCGCACCGCTTGCCAGACAGCGATCGCGCTCTTCCGGCGTGGTTAAGTCAGCGAGGAGGATAATTTTCAGGGTTTGGGTATTGGGGAGTTGGCGCAGTGCGGACACTAACTCGAAGCCGTCGATTCCCGTCAGCCGCCAATCGACGATCGCCGCGATCGGTTGCAGCAGCGCGATTTTATCCAAGGCGGTCGAACCTTCGAGCATCCACACTACCTGATATCCGGCAGCCGTTAGTAAGTCGCAAATCAGGGTGGCTTCTTCTTCGCGATCGGCAATTAGCACGATGTTACCTTGGGGAAATCCACTGGCGATGGTGGTGCGTTCTCGGCGAGCGATTTTGGCGAAGGTTGAGGCGGATTTGGCTTCCGGAAGGCTTTGCATTGGCAAGCGGACGGTAAACTTCGATCCGACCCCCTCCGCCGATTCCACGTCGATTTCCCCACCGTGCAAATCGACCAATTGCTTGGTGAGTGCCAACCCCAAACCCATGCCGCCGTATTGACGGTTGTAGGAGGCATCGAGTTGTTGAAAGGTTTGAAATAAAAGCGGTCGGCGATCGTCGGGAATGCCGATTCCCGTGTCTTCGACGGTAAACACCGCGCAATCGCCTTCGACAGAAACCCGCAGGACTACTCGTCCGCCTTGGGGGGTAAATTTAACGGCATTGCTTAATAAGTTAAAGAGGATGTGAATCGTGCGTTCTCGATCGGCGCGAAAGCGATCTTTCTCGACCGGAACCGACACTTCTAACTGAAGATCGACCCCTTCGAGCACGGCTTTATCCGCCAGCATTTGCACGCAGTGGCGCGATAGTTGCGAGAGGGAAAATTCGGTGATATTGAGAATAGCATGTCCGGCTTCTAATTCGGAAAATTCTAAGATATCGTTGATTAATTCTAAAAGGTGTTCGCCGCTGCTATAAATGGTTTGCAAGTAATGTCGCTGTTTGGCACTCAATTGACCGAAAGACCATCGCAACAATGTTGAAGACATCCCGATCACGCAAGTCAAAGGCGTGCGAAGTTCGTGACTCATAGTTGCCAAAAATTCGCTTTTAAAACGACTAGCAGCTTGGGCGGCAACTAAAGCATCTCGCAGCGCTTGCGTGCGTTCGTTCACTTGTTGCTCTAAACTCTGTTTTTGTTGTTGTACTTCGGCATATAATTGCGCTTGATAAATGGCGACGCCCAAATGTTCGCTAATATGGTAAAGAAAGTCTTTTTCGCTTTGTTGCCAGTGATGGGGTTGCCAGCAGTGATGGGCGATCAGAAATCCCCATAATTGGGTTTGCACGACGATCGGAACGACCAGTTGCGATCGGACTTCGTGAACTTGTAAGATTTCGGTAAGATTGGACGGTAAATTTTCCGCCATTTCTAAATCGTCGATCGCCAGAATAAACCCCCGGCAATACAATTCTTGATAGCGATCAACCGCTGCAAATTCTGCTCCGTTTTGTTGGGAGATCAGCGACGGAATTAGATCGTTCGCCCGCACTTCATAGGCAATTCGGGGATGGAAACTGACATCGCTTTCTTCTCTTTTTTCTTGCAAATTTTGCCCAAAATTCGGTAACTGATAAATGGCAATGCGATCGATCTCGAGAAAGTCGCGAACTTGGGCGATCGCATTTTCTAAAATTTCTGGTAACTGCAATCGCTGGTGGGTTTGCGCCGTTACCTGATTGAGCAATCGCTCTTTGGTAACGTGTTCGCTGAGGGCATCTTCGACGGGTTTACAAACAGACACGGCAGGATAAAGAGTATTGGGAGTTTGCAAAAAGGCTAGCTCGTCTGTTTCTAGGGCTTCAATCAACAAAAGCGTAAAGTCACTTTGAATGACGAGATTATTCGGCTGGAGTAAGTTTTGAGCGGTTTCTAGGGTGTTAAGGTCGAGAGGAATTTGCGACAGAAACAGCGAAATGAGTTGCGGGTAAAAGGTGAGTTGAACTTGGTAAGACTCCAGATTATTGCCATCGGGTTGTCCGAGGAGTAAGGCGCTAAACGATCGAGAAATGACCAGAAGAAAACGGTATCGTTCGGTTGCATCCGATCGATCGAGATCTTCTTCCGTTAAAACGATCGACTCTTGGGGACGAGCCGCATCGATTTGCTGTAACAGGAGATAGCGAACTTTTTCAAAGGTGGACACCTTCAAGTTGCGACTCGATGGGATGAAACTAAAACGATTCATGATAGTATGATTAGGGTGGCTTAGCAGCGCTATAGCCTCTAAAAATTAAGAATAATTTAAGAACGCTGACATCATCGATCGGTTTTGGAGAACCTCCTTGGCTAGTCTTTACCTGCGATCGCAAGTCCTGGAGATTGCTAGATATGATAAAAGGCAAGATCGGATTTTCTCAAAAAGATCATTTAAAATTTTGATTTGTCCCCAACATCCCTTTTAGAAACCCAATGCACCGCCTCGCGGTTACCCCTGGTGGCTGGAATCCCCAAACCGATGGCGTGATTCTCGTCGAACAAACCCCCGCACCGTTGGTCGTTCTGGCGACTGCCGATACCGATATCCAAACCCTCGCCAGTGCCGCGCCTCGTTTGAGTGCCGACTTTCCCCCTTTCCGAGTTGCGAATTTGTTGCAACTCCAGCAGCAATTGACCATTGATACTTACGCGGCACAAACGCTCGCACGCGCGCGAGTTATCGTTTTGAGAATCTTAGGGGGAAAATCTTACTGGTCGTATGGCTTGGAAGTGGTGAAGGAGACAGTACGACAGACCGATGCCGATCTCATTGTACTACCTGGAGACGATCGCCCCGATCCCGATTTGATGAGCCACTCCACGGTTCCCCTCGCCATCGTCAATCGGGTATGGCGCTACTTCACCGAAGGCGGGATCGAAAACTTAACCCACGCCCTCGAATTTATCGCCGATACCTGTTTGGGCAGCAACTACCATCCGCCGCTACCCGTTGCCGTTCCCAAGGTGGGGCGGTTTGGGAAGGCCGGGGAAGAGTTGATCGCACAGAAGGCAGAAGGTAGAGGGCAAGATTTGGGGAAGGTTGTCGTTCTGTTTTATCGGGCGCATTATTTGGCGGGAAATACTGCCCCTATCGAGGCGTTGTGCGAGGGGTTGGAACGGCGGCAGTTGGAGGCGATGCCGATTTTCGTGTCGTCGCTGCGGGATGCCGAAGTGCAAGTGGAACTGTCCGGCAAGTTGGAGGATGCGGATCTCATTCTCAATACGACGGGGTTTGCGGTGGGCAATGGAGGAGACGATTCCAAGGTTCCCGGTTTTCCCGACGTTCCGGTGTTGCAAGTTATCCTCAGTACGGGAACTGAGGAGTATTGGGAAAGTCAGTGGATGGGATTGCTGCCGCGCGATATGGCGATGAATGTGGCGCTGCCGGAGGTAGACGGGAGGATTATTACTCGGGCGATTTCCTTTAAGGCAGAAGAAACCTGGAATGATGCGTTGGAAACCCCAGTGGTAGTTTACCAGCCTCGGGGCGATCGGGTGGAGTTCGTTGCCCAGTTGGCGGCAAATTGGGTGAAACTGCGGCGAACGCCACCCTCTCAGCGCCGCGTTGCTTTGATTTTGGCGAATTATCCTAACAAAGACGGACGCTTGGCAAATGGCGTGGGGTTGGATACTCCGGCAAGTTGCGTTGAAATTCTCAAAGCGTTGCAGCAGGCGGGGTATGGCGTTGCGGATATCCCGGAAACGGGGGA
>DVED01000016.1 GCA_015295945.1 Oscillatoriales cyanobacterium M59_W2019_021
ATGGGTCATAGATCCCAACCCCAAATCTAAAATCTAAAATCCCCAAACCCCAAACCCCAACAAGGGATACAGGGTTTTGCTTAACCCGTACTGAGGTTACATTCAGGGGTGAAGAGGTGGGGAAGTGAGGGGCAAGAAAGCAGGGAAAGCAGGCAGAGAAGAGAGTAAAAAGCAGATCCCCAATGACGAATGACGAATGACGAATGACTAACCCCAAACTCCAAACCCCAAACCCCAACAGCAGAAAGATTCAACCGCGCTTGAGTGCTTGGAGTCTTGCTTTAAACTGGCGCTGCCGTTCTTGATGATCCACGATCGGTAGCGGATAGTCAAAAGCTTCGCAGTCGCTTTTAGGAATTTTCCCCGTCATCAAATATTCGGTATCCACCGATCGCAACTCCGGCACCCATCGGCGAATGTACTCCGCTTCGGGATCGAATTTTTGCGCTTGGGTTGCCGGGTTGAAAATGCGCAGGGGTTTGGGGTCCATGCCGCTCGAGGCACTCCACTGCCAACCGCCGTTATTCGACGATAGATCGCCGTCGATCAGGTGTTGCATGAAGTATTTTTCCCCCCACTGCCAGTTAATTATCAAATCTTTAGTGAGAAAACTGGCGACGATCATCCGACAGCGATTGTGCATCCACCCGGTTTGATTCAGTTGGCGCATCGCTGCATCGACGATGGGATATCCCGTGCGACCTTCACACCACGCTTGGAAATGCTGGGGGTCGTTATCCCAGGGAAAGTTCTGCCAGGGCGATCGATACGGACCGTCTGCCAGTTCCGGGAAGAAATACATGACGTGTTGGTAAAATTCTCTCCACGCCAATTCTTGCCGCCAAGAGCGAATGCTATCGTACGCTTCATCGCTGCGGCACTGGTGTTCGGCAGCAACGGTGGTCGCCCAAACTTCCCGCATTCCCAAAGTCCCGAAACGGAACGCCGCGCTCAATCCGGACGTCCCGTCAACGGCTGGGAAGTTGCGTTGGTTTCCGTAGTCGAAAATCGCCCGATCGCAAAAGTCTTTCAGTTTCGTTCTGGCAGCCGTTTCCCCCGGTTCTAACACCAAGGGGTTTTCCCAGACAAAGCCCAAATCTTGGGCACTGGGAAGGTCGATCGCCCCAGCACTCTGCGCGGCATCTTTTTCGGCATCGGTCAATTCCTCAATCCCCTCGGGGGTGGGGAGGGGTTCGGCTTTGGGGCGGCGGCTCCAGTTTTTCCAAAAGGGCGTATACACCGTATACGGAGAACCAGAACCTGTCTGAATGTCTTCGGGCGCGTGCAGAATTTGATCCCAGAAGGTTTCCACCCGAATTCCGTGCGACTGCAAGGCTGCCGTTACCGCCAGATCGCGCTGTCGGGCATCGGGTTCTACATCTTGGTTCCAGAACACCGATCGAGCGTTCAAGGCTGCCGCAAATGCCGGGATGGCTTTTTCGGGCTTGCCGTGCAGAACGAACAATTGGCTTTGACGCTGTGCGTAGGCGCGTTGCAATTCCTGCAAACAGCCGATTAGATACGCGACGCGAGCGGGTGCGAGGTCATCCCGACCTAAGATTTCGGGATCGAGACAGAAGAGTCCCACGACTTTGGGACTGAGTTGGCGTGCGGCTGCTAGCCCAACGTTATCGGCGAGCCGCAAATCCCGCCGATGCCAAAATAGAACTAGATCGGTCATAAGCCCAGACAAAATACGGTGCGTGAAATAAGAGTCAAATGCGTTTCCGGGGCGATCGCGCCCTTGGGAAAATGGGGACTCGATCGCGATTGTGCAATCTCAGGAGGAAAAATGAAACCGTTAAAATACGTAAATCTCAGCCGCTTTGCGAAATCTTCGCATTGGATTTGGTTAGTTTTAAGCAAATTTCCCAGCGTAATTTTGGGTACGATCGTCCTGATGTTCGGTACGATCGCCCCGACTGCGGCTCAATATCGTCCCGGAGATCCGGGCTTCTTCGAGCAGGGCGAAGATGTCCTCGATCGCGAAATCGAGCGACTGCGACAATCCCCAGAGCCAGAAGATTTGCTAACGATCGAAGAGACCGACTCGGATTGGGTACGAGTGACTTCAACGGAAGGACGATTTACCGTGTTCGTGCCGGGAACGCCGAGCCAGCAACCGGAACCGGAAATTTGGGTGACGGAAGCGGCTCGCCTGAATTCTGTCGGTTTTACCTGGCAAACTGACGAGGTATGGTTTCTGGTTGCCTATGCAGACTATCCCACCGAAATCGATTTAGACGCACCGCAAGTTCTGCTCGAGCAAGTGGGAGCGGCGATCGCCGCAAAGCTAGGCAATCGAGACCGACAGGAACGAGAAATCGTTCTCAATGACTATCCGGCGCGAGAAATTCGCTTTCAATCCCCAACAGAAATATCGACATTTCGACTGTATTTAGTCCATCGACGACTGTACATTCTTGGCGCCCAACAGTCATCTTTAAACCCAACATTGGATGATACTAGCCGATTTTTTAACTCTTTTCAAGTTATGGAACCGTAATTCTCGACTCCTCACCGTTTGCCCTTCATTAGACGGATTCGCTCTCACTCAAGCTGGGAAGAAGAACTTTCCGGAGACAAGGGGGCTGTTGACTCGGCAGGGTTGTCGCCATCTTCTGACACCCGAATCACAAAAGGTAATCCCGCCCCTTTCAAACCCCGTTTCACGCGATCGGGAGTTTCTTCAAATAAGACGAATAGCGGAAAAGCGCGATCGCTCCCTTCGCAAAACATATTGCGATAGCGATAGGGCATCACCCATTCATAGCCGCGATCTAATAACACCTGGGTTTGTCGCCACCGCAAAAATAAATCGGAAAAATCTTCTTGCGGGCGGTGTACGAAGAGAAAAACTTCGATACCCGTTTTAATCTTCCAATCCGGATCGCACATGAGAATGCCAATTTCGCAAGGCAAGCACAAGGCTTCTCCCGAGGCAATCTCCATTCCATTTAAACCCTTCTGGGAAATGGGGTCGCGCAAGCGGACGATCGGAAAAGGAATGGAAATCACGCTTTCGTCCAAGCGACGCAGGCTGGGAATTTTCTCCATATAGGGTCGATACTCCCGCAATAACCCCAAGACAGATTCGACATTGCTGTATTGAGCCAGCCAAGATTCGTAATGCTTTTTTTGAACAGACATGAATAGATTCGCTCTCGAGGAAGTCAGCCGTCCTGTTTGTATTGTAGTCCTCAACTTTGAGGACTGACACTTCATCCAACAGCAGCATCTCCACCCAGACCCTTTCCCCTTCGCTACGCACACCTGTATCTTTACGGGTTTCCCTCCCTAACTGGCTTCTCCTCAAAACAAACCGCTCTAGAGTCGGGAGCTATGCAGTTGTTGCAGTTTATTCAACACGAGTTCGACAGACACCCGTCTCCACTTGCCCCGATATTCCCCAAAAAAAACGCCCTCCACTTGGAGGGCGTTTTTTGTTAGATGATGCTTAAAGCAACTCTAGCTATCATTTGGATATTAACCGTTGATAGCGGGAGCG
>DVED01000110.1 GCA_015295945.1 Oscillatoriales cyanobacterium M59_W2019_021
AACGCGGCTGAAAATGTTTTGAACGTCTAGGGCATTGTTAAAAAAGGCTTCAGTTCCCGTAGGTAAAGAGAAGTCTTGGAAGCTGTGGAAGAGATTGCCCCCAGCTTGAGTTCCCCCATTGAGGGTGAAAACGTTGCCATCTGGGGCGACGATGGAATTGACGGGCAAACTAGCATCGGGAACGATTTGAGCTTGGGCAACCGTTGGCAACAGTCCGAGGGTGACGGTCAAAATAGACTTCAGGGCAAAAGAAGTGCGATCGGGTTTCATGGGAGCGTACGGGAAGTGAAGTTTACAGAGCCAGGGGGAAGCGGTCATCAGTCATTCACGAAAATCGCGATCTCTATACATCTCTCTGTTTCCGTTATAGTCGGTGAAGATTGTGGGGGGGGCGATCGCGATCGTTGCCAGTTGAACGGCGATCGTCTATCGCAGAGGATAGACCCGATCGAATTAGCCTTTTCCCATTCCACCACCCCATCTCCGAGTCCCCGCGTCCCCGTGTCTAGGAAGTGACTCCAAATCTTCAAATCAAACCCTTGTAAGTCTTGTTACCCCCCCAGGTCTTCAGCCTTAAGCGCAACCCGTGTGGAGGTTTGGTTAAAATATTTCCAGCAAACCATCGAATATGGGCTGTGACTCAAGATAGAACTCGAGGCAACGATCGATCGAAGGCGTACAAATGGCTATCTGCCGTGCAGTTGGGGACGAGTTACTACGATCTCCTCGGACTGCATCCGTCGGCATCGGCAATGGAAATTCGCCGCGCGTATCGGGAGTTGAGCAAGCGCTACCATCCCGATACCACCGAATTACCGATTTCGGTGGCAACGCTGAAGTTTCAACAGCTTAACGAAGCCTATGCCGTTCTCAGCAATCCGGCTCGGCGCAGCGACTACGACGATCGCCTGCGAGCGGCTCGCTGGATGGCAATGCAGGCGGCTGCGGATGGCGATTTTCGGGAGACGACAAGGGGCGATCAAACCGCCAGATCGACCTATCTCGATCCCATCGATCGCCCCCTGTCTGCCGGAGAAGTCTTTGCCCTATTTCTGATGGGTGCTACCTTATTAGGGTGTTTGCTCTTGGCGATCGCGATTGCCGTTTGGCGGGGCGATCCCCTCTGAGCGATGTCCCACGCTCTCGGTTCTGGCTAGAAACCCAACCTTCTTTCCCTCCTCCATCTCCAACTCGCACTGTCTATGACCCTTCCTTCACCCGATACGCCACTCTACAACCACCCTTTACCGGAAATCGAAAATTGGCTGAAATCGCAAGGATGCCAGCAAGATCTAGAAGAACTCAACCATTGGTACTTGGAACGATCGGACTGGACGGCGGATTTATGGCTGGATATCGACCAGCTCGTCGTTCGGTATTGCGGTCGGCAACCGGACGCTCAAACCATCCAGAGATCGTTTAAATACTCCCTCAGTCGCCAAGATATCGAAGCTGCCGTGTTTAGCGGACCGTAACTTTAAGTAATAAGTAATAAGTAATAAGTAATAAGTAATAAGTAATAAGTTTGGGGTTGGTCATTCATCATGTTCTATTACCCATTACCCATTACCCATTACCCATTACCCATCACCCGTCCTCACCGGAAACTGTCTTATCCAGTGCGGGTGCGTGTGGCATTGAAATCGGGATCGCGTTGGGCGAGTTTCCGATACTGCGGATCGCGATCGATGGCGTCTTGCAAGCACTCCAGCGCCCGATCGACTCGTCCCCAGAGCGAGTAACAACTCGCCAGATTGTACAGAGCCGCTCCGTTCTCCGGTTCGAGGTCTAAAACCTTCTCGTAACTGGTAATGGCATCGTGGTAGCGACCGCTCAGGCGGCAGGCATCACCCCGTTTGTACTGCGCCCAAAAATCGTCGGGTTCGGCGTCGAGGGCGTTGTCGTAACTGGCAATGGCGGCATCGTAGCGCTGGAGGTGGCGCAGGGCATCGCCGCGTCGGAACCACGCCCAGTAGTCGTCCGGTCGCGCGGCTAAAGCTTGATCGTAACTGGTAATGGCATCATGGTAGCGTCGATCGTAGCGCAGGGCATCGCCGCGACGGAACCACGCCCAATAGTCGTCCGGTCGGGCAGCTAAGGCGCGATCGAAATAGAGAATTGCCTCGTCGAACCGTTCCTCTTCTTCCGATAGCAGGTATCCGAGACTGTAGTTCGCCCAGTAGTCTTGCGGTCGAATGGTTAAGGCGCGATCGAAGCTGTCGATGGCATCGGAGAACTCGCCCAGTTCCGCTAACGCATGACCGCGTTGATACCACGCCCAGTAATCGTCGGGTCGCAGGGAAAGTGCGTTTTCGTAACAGGCAACCGCATTTTCGTAATATTCGTCTTCATCCATCCGCTTGCCTTCGAGATACCAGCACCAGTAGGTTTCGAGTTGCGATTCCAAAGGCTCGGATCGATAAGGCTCGGATCGATAGGGAAAGGATACGCTCATAAATTTTTGGGTAAAGCTCGAATCGAGGATCTGTTCAAAATTGTTTCTAAGTTATTCGACGATCGAGGATGGAAATCGATCGGCATAGCAGCAGCCATTAAAAGGGCATATTTTAGTAGCGAGATGCGCGTTGTAGTAACCTCCTGTCACTTCTGCTAGAACACTACGTAGGTGTTAAATCCCACACAAGGTAACGAACTGAATGTATATTCACTCCATTCTTCCTCTCATAAAGATACGAGTGGATTTATAAATCTCAATGTCATTAAGCTTTCTTGCACTCACGGACCAACCGAATCCGGGCGCTACTCCCACAAGGAGTCGCTTACGCGATCGACCTCGAGAGTTGGAGAGCGCCAAGTACCAGGAACATTCCCCGAGGGATTCCTCCAAACGGTTTTTCAGGAGTGAGTCGGGGTCAACTTCTCGATGGGGATAGACCCCAGAATCGGGCTAGCGATACTCCCACAGGGAGTCGCTGACGCGATCGCGAGTCGCTTTGTCAGGTTACAAGCCAAGAGCGAACGATTGAATCGCGACATACTTATTATGGTATAAAATGATACTGCTAAAGATCGAAAATTCCTCTCTATCTATGTTACGAAATCTTCAAATTCCTGGGAAGTTCGCGGGGATTGCGTTCGGTCTCGTGGCAGGCAGTGGAGCGATCTTGCCGGCTTTGACGGCAAGATCTGAAATCGTTTCCCCATCGGCAGTTCGGCTCTCTCATACCTCCGCTCCCTCTTGGCGGGTGACGACTGCCGAGGAAGACACCCAAATCTGGAATTATATTCTCAACAGTCCGTTAGGAATTGCAGCGTTAAATCAATTGGCGATCGAAGGTTTTATCAGTCCGATTTGTCCGAAAACTTTTTATATTAACGATGAATTTGGCGGCTTTCAATTCATGTTGCGAGTGCAATGTCCGGACGATCGCGGCATCTCGACCGCTGTGGGATATCGCGAAATGCGAGCCATTTTCAATCGCTTTGAAGGCAATATCGAAAACTTCTCGATCGAGCGAGTGGGCGACGAAATGCCCCCGACTATTCCTTTACCGTAAGCATTTAGCTATTAGCCGTCAGCTGTCAGCCGTTAGCTTATGGAGTCGCGACATCTACAGGACGGGCGACGCCAACGCGAGCCGGAAAATAGGATAAGATGTAACCCTTGTAGAGTTTCGATCGAAGCAAACGATAATGCCAACAACGGCTGACTTTCTGCAAGCCACCCAATGGGTGGGAATTCTCACCTTAGTCTGTGCGGTCCTGGCGGTCTTGGGATTTCTCTTCAAGTGGGGCGTTCGCTTTCGCCTGGTAGGCGTTGCCAGCTTCATGGCAGTTTTAACTGTAGGATCGTTTTCCCTGAGTTTAGTCCCCTTCGCACCGACAACCGTTCCCGGCTCGGTTCCCTACACGGTAGTGTACGACAACGGCGCCGCGCAAGTGGTTATCAAAGTTCCCCCCACCATTACCGAATCCGAACTCGAGGCAACCCTGCGCCAAGCCGGGATCAATCAATTTTCCTCCGGTCGCTTATCCCAAGGAAAACGGTTGTTGGTCTTGCGCGCGCGCACCATTCTCCACCCCGAAGACGGCGTATCCCAACCTGTTTTTCTCGGTCAGGTGATTCGCTCTCTCGACAGCAACGGCGAAGATCTATGGGATTTGGAAATTTATCGCGATCGATTGGCGGAATTACCGAAAGCGACGAATAGTTAGACGCCAAAAATCCCACATCGCTGATGTTCGCCGATTATCAAGGAGAACTCGCCGCTTTGAGTTCCGCCCTCTTGTGGGCGGTTTCTTCTGTGGTTTATACCCGTTTGGGGCAACGCCTCCCGCCTTTGTCGTTGAATTTGGCAAAGGGGGCATTGGCGATCGCCATGGTTGGGTGTACGTTACTTTTACAGGCAGAAGCGATCGAGATCAATCTTCGCGCGTTGGCATTGCTCGCCATCAGCGGCATTTGCGGCATTGGTTGCGGCGATACTGCGTATTTTTCGGCGTTGAATTGTCTCGGACCCCGACGGACGTTATTGTTGGGAACCCTCGCGCCTCCAATGGCGACTGTCTTGGCATGGGTTTTCCTCGGCGAAGGAGTTTCAGCGCGATCGGGAATCGGTATTTTCCTCGTCCTCAGCGGCGTCGCCTGGGTCATTAGCGAACGATCGATCTCCACCCCTGCTGACTCTAGCAAACAACTGCGCGGTTTGGGTTTCGCCCTCGTCGCTGCCCTCGCGCAAGCCTCTGGAGCGGTGCTATCGAGAGCCGCACTGGCAGAAACTTCCGTTACTCCCCTGTGGGCAACCCTGGTGCGACTGAGTGCGGGGGAAGCGATCTTGTTACTGGCATGGTGGCGGCAACCGCCCCTTCCCGGTTTCCGGTTGGCGTTCTCGGTGCGCCTGTGGGCAATTTTGGGCGTCACGGCATTTTTCAGCACCTATCTAGCCATTTGGCTGCAACAAACCTCGCTTAAATTCGCCCCGGCAGGCATCGCTCAAACCCTCTCGGCAACGAGTCCTCTATTTGTCTTACCCTTAGCTATTTGGATGGGAGAAAGGGTGAGCGGGCGATCGATTTTAGGGGTTGTCATCGCGGTAGCGGGTATTGCTTTCTTATTTTTTTAAGAGTATCGAGATCGATCGCAGAAGCCGATATCATTTTGGTAATGGAGCGATCGCACCGCCAAAAGCTCTCGCAAAAGTTTCAACCTTGGCGGAAAAATAAACGAATTGTTTGCTTGGATATTCCTGATAAGTACGAGTATATGGAACCGAAATGAGTCGAATTATTAAAAAAGTTCTTCCCCTTCTGGGAACGTTTTAAAGTTAATCTCAGGAGATGGTGCGTTTCGTTCCTCAACACACCCTACGAACTTATTACTTATTACTTATTACTTATTACTTAAAGATCGTGCTTGTTGTATCCAAACCGCCACTTCATCCACATTAGGACAGAGGTCTTTGCGTTGCATCGTGGCAACGTGGAGGCGAACGAGTTGGGGGTGCAAGCGATGGACGGAGAGTTGGCTCAGTTGAGCAACCGACCCGACACCGCCGTGTAACAGCAAACCGCAATACTCGCAACCGACGTTGGGAATCCGAGCTAAATCGGCGAGGGCAACCCATTTTTTGAGGAGTTGGAGGCGAACTTGCAGCCGTGCGGCGAGTTGTTGCTGAAGATCGCCCCGGCAGCCTTGTTTTAGGAGTTGTTGCGTGGTATAAATGCCACAGTCAGCAAGTTTTTGACAGTCGCGATCGTTCAGTCCGGGAAGCTGGCTGACGAGCCAATCTTTAGAGGTCAGGCAATTTGCAGGCATGGTGTTTCGCTCGCAAGAGTAGTGATAATCGAGGTGAGAGCCAAGATGGAGAGGAAAGAGGCGAGATCTCTCCCAAATCGAACCGAAATCAGTTTACTATTATAACAGCGAATATCCCGATCGGGGCATTCTCGGAAAAATCCGAAACTTGGCATTTCCCCAACTGAGAGAATTGCAAAAATCTCTTACTTTCTTAGCGAATGGCTCACCGCTCTATCCCGCCTAAAAAATTGATCGATGTTGCACTTTCAATACTCCACTCTGATTGATTCTCCGGTTGAAGTTGTCTGGAATTTTCACGAACGTCAAGATATTTTACAAAAGCTTACCCCGCCTTGGCAGCCTGTAGAAATCATCCGCCGAGAAGGAGGATTGGGGGTGGGTGCGATTACCGAGTTTAAAATTTTCTTAGGCGTATTTCCGGTGGGTTGGATTGCGCATCATACAGAGTGCGAACCCTATCGATTGTTTACCGACGAACAACTCGAAGGACCGATGGAAAGTTGGACGCACCGCCATCAGTTTATCCCAGAAGGGGATAAAACTCGCCTCACCGATGCGATCGCATTTTCTATGCCGGGAGGGGAAATTGCCGATTCTCTCTTCGGCTGGTTCGTCTTGCAACGCCTGGAAGATATGTTTCGCTATCGCCACGAAGTCACGCAACGGGAGTGCGAGAATTATGCAGCAAACCGCTGATTATTATTGTGCCTATTGTGGCGAACCCAGCACCACTTTCATCGACATCAGTGCGGGATCTCAGCAATCTTATGTAGAAGATTGCCAAGTGTGCTGTCAGCCCAATATTTTATACGTGCGGATCGATGAAGAAACGCTGGAGATCGAAATCGATACGGAACCGGAAAGTTGACCGGAGTTAGGGATAAGACAGTGCCTTATCCCTAACTCATTTTACACTTTTTCGTTCCTCCGTGTAGCGAAAGAGCCAATCGCTCCCATGGTGACAATACCCAGTATTAATGAGGGTTCGGGAACGGATTGGGATCGATCGTTCGAGAGTTCTAAACGGGCAAAAGAAACGAGCGCATCGTCGAAATACGTCATGGGAATCAGTCCGCCAGAATTGCGGTTGAAAACGCCCAAAATATCACTGCTACTATAAAAATCCAGGAGTTCTAATTCGATCGTTTGAGTTGTGTTTCTAGGCAAGCTTTGGATTGAAGGAGTGGCAATGGAAGGTAAGGTTTGAATGCGAAACTCGTCGGTTTCGATATTACAGCAGGTTGTCAGCGTCAGTGTCAGTTTTGCTGACGTTAGCAATTCGGTTGTTGAGAACGCTACCCAATTTGGATCTTGCGTAAAATCCAACGTCCAACGGGTGTTTTCTTCTTGACCATCTCCGATAATGAAATTATCGGGATCGTCGTTAGCTGAAATGAGAAAATCTCCATTGGTAACTGTATCGGGAAAAATCGCCGTTGGCGGCGTTAAATTTCCCTGTGCCGTTGCGGAAATTGAAATTGAGAAGGCACGATTGGGAATCAGGATCGTTGCGAGTACGGCACTCATAAGGGTGAATGCACGTTGAGGTTGAAAGTGCATCATATGCGCTTCAAAGTCTATTCAAAATGGATTCAAGTCAAAATAATGCGCTACTCTCCAACTTGTAGAATAAGTTTGACAGTTTGATTCTTAGACTGCTATCTCCATTTTGCTCGAGAGATCTTACGGCAATCGAGGAATTCGATCGAAGACTTGCATTCTCAACTGGTGGGGAATTTAACGGTTCTCTACAATCTGAAAACCAGGAAACAGGAGATGGTCAGTTCTGTCAGCTTTTGCGTTTGACAATCGCTTTTCACCTGAAAACGATGCGAATGACCGTAATTATACGTAAACTCGAGCAGATATCGAGATTAAAATCCTAATCTTTACACTTTCTTTAAAAAATAATCCGTAACTCTTTGCAGTATCAATATAAATTTTAATTTTTTTTACGTGTTAATACGTAAGTTGCCCGGTTTGTCGTTTTTCCAAGATTCAAAGAAAGACCCCTTTTTTTGTTCAAAATTTTGTATCTTTTAATATCGATGTCTGCCTTTAAATTCAATTAATTTGAGGGAGACTGTTTGAGGTTATCCTCAAATTAATAAGGGCTAAACTAAGCGGATTCCGGATCGCATTCTTCTGCCTGGCGTGCGGCAATGACTCGTTGGATGAACTCGGGGTAGCGGGAACGCACCCAAGCGGGAAAGACTAAATCCGGTTCGTCTACCAGTTGGCGTTCTAACACTTCGAGAATATTATCGATTTCGTGAATGAGATCGAAAACGAGAATATTAAATGGATTTTGTTGGTTAATGTTGAAATCTAAATTCAAAAAATGCTCTTTATCGAGTTCTTCTCCCACGCCTAAAATGAGGATTTTAAGCTCTCGATGGTCTCGAACGCGATCGCAAATTCGACCGATACAATCCACAAAAGCTAATTCATCGGTAAATAAACCATCGGTATAGATAATCACAAAAGCTCCTCTATTTTGAGGTTTGCCGCGATCGCTCCAAGTTTCGATACATTGCTGGAGGGTGGGAACGACGAAAGAGTGACTTTTCGGCGGATGCTGTCGAAATAAGGGTTGAATTTGGGAGGCATCGTCGATCGTATAAGGTCCCGATCCGACTTCATCGCGACAGAAGAAATACACCGTCAGGCGATCGCAAATTTTTCGTGCCGATCGATTGTCCGGTTCGCTGCGTGCCGATAGAATTGCATAAACGTGCGATTCGACTTCTTCTTGTAAAAAGAGATATCGTGCCAATCCTCGCGTGTCTTGGTCTTTGCGAACCATCGATCCGCTGCGATCGATCAATACGAAAACATCGCGATCGTACAGCGTATGAGTTGCAGTAGTTTCTTGAGAAACGATCTTTTTATGACTTTCTGAAATACTCACTAACTCGGGTTGATACTGCCGAAATAGCTCGATTAACTCCGGTCGTTTGGAACGGCGATCGTCTGGAAAATCGTGGCGAATTCCGAAGTGCTTGCAAATATTTTCAACGTGTTTGCGAACCGTGGCTTCCGTAATATGCAACGATCGCGCAATTTCTCCATCGCTTTGTCCGGCTAACACCTGCCGCAACACTTCCCGTCGTCGATGGGTCAGTTCTTGTAAAAGGCGATCGAACTGTGTCTGATTCATAGTCCCAGTTTAAGGGATCGGTATTGGATTTGAAGAAATCGGGTTTCGAGCGATGCCACCTGCTTTCAAGACTGAAGTTCTCGCTTCAGACCATTTGCTGCAACGCAAAAGCCAAAGTCGCACTGCCGAGGGGAACGGTTAAATTGTCAATTCCGAACTTAGAAAATGCCTCGAGAACGGTAGCAACAACTGCAACCGCCAGCGACACTACCCAAGTTTGCCAAATCGCACCCTGGACGTTGAATAAAATCGAACTGCTGACGATATAGGAAATCGCCAACATTGCCAGGGAACCTTCCCAACTCTTTTGCATTTCCCACAGGTGATAGCGATGGCGTCCCCATTGCTGACCGATCAATGCCGCCATGCCGTCTCCCCACGCCATAATCAATATCCCCATTGCGGCGTATTGGGGATGGTGGGGGAAAAATCCGGCAATGAGTACCCCGAAACTGACGGCATAGAAAAACGTCCCCAGGCTTTTGCGTCCGACGCTGTTGATGCCGGGAAGAATCGGCAATCGATAGGAAATGAGCGCGATCGATGCGGCGATAACGGCAGCCGCAATCCCCACCCACGGGGGAATGCGCAACCCCCACGCCAACAGCACCACATTCCCCGATCCGATGTGAACCACCTTGCGCAGAATTTCCGAGTCGGTTTCGGTAAAGCGATACAACCCTTCAGCCACCAAAAAGACGATCGCCAGCCACGCCGCCACCAAACCCATTTGTCCGCCTAAAGAAGACGTCCATTCTAATTCTGAGATACTCATGTTGTCCGATTTCTGTCGATTCTGACGATCGTTACGTTCCCACTAATTGGTTATTATCTTACAAAGACCGATCTAAAATTCGACGATCGTATCGATCCATTCCCGCTCCCCAACCGTGTTCAAACAATTCTTACTCTTTCTCGTTCGAGTGTATCGCGCCTTTATTTCTCCCTTGTTTCCACCCTCGTGTCGGTTTCACCCCACTTGTTCTCAGTACGCACTACAAGCGATCGATCGCTTTGGACCGTGGCAAGGGGGATGGATGTCGATCCGCCGCATCCTCCGCTGTCATCCCCTCAATCCCGGCGGCTACGATCCCGTTCCCCCCAGACCGGAAACGGATGATTTCTGGGAGGATGGGTAATGGGTAATGGGTAATTGACCAACCCCAAATAACCACTAACCACTAACCACTAACCCCTTTCTTACAAACCGGGAGTGGTGCGATCGAACAGTGCCGCAAAATCCGTCGTCACCACCCCTGAAGGATCGTCTTCGGGTTTGGAAATGACATCGAAAGCTTTATTGCGAGCGTTATTTTCCCGTAAGGCTCGCACCACCACTTCGGCAACATCGGCACGGGGAATCGAGGTGGGGATGCCGTTGGGGGGATTCTTGAGCAGTTCGTCGTGTTTCCCCACCAGGAGTTCTCGCTGACCTCCGGGTTTGTCGAGCAATCCTCCCGCACGGACGATCGTATAATCGATCCCCGAATCGATGAGATACTGTTCGGCTTTGCGTTTCCAAATCAGGATATTCCCGTTCCCCAAGCGGTTGAGGGGATGGTTTTCGTCGGTTCCCCCCATCGATCCCACCAACACGATGTGATCGACCCCTGCTGCCTTGGCTGCATCGATTTGATTCATTTGACCGCGATAGTCCACTTCTTCCGGCATTCCCCCCGGCGGAAAGTCGAATTCCGGTCGTTCTCCCGGTTGGGGAGGTGCTTTCATTTGGGGAACCGCACTGGTGAGAATCACCAACGCCTGACAGCCTTCTAACGCGCGATCTAACGCCGATCGATCGGCGATATCCCCGAAATAAAACCCATCGGTAGACCCGAAGGCAGTTTCCGCCTTTTCGGGAGAGCGAGCAAATCCCACCGCTTCAAATTCGTCGGGATGTTGGCGGAGTTTTTGCAGAACCAGAGATCCGGTGCGTCCGGTGGCTCCGGTCACGAGAACTTTTTGCATAGACATGATGGATGGCAAAATGTGATATCTGAGCCGCATTCTGTATGATATGATCGCATTCATCCTGCGCCACTGTAGTAGACATGAAAAAGCTCAACCTCTTTGCTGTCGTTGGATGGTCGATCGTTGCCGCATCGGTTTACGCTCAAGAACCGCCTGCCGAAATGACGCGCGATCGGTTTTGCCAGGAGATCCAAACGGGAATGAGCGTGCAAGATGTGCTGGGTTTAGCTGCCGCCGCCGAACTCGATCTCGTTCCCAGCATCGGTAACGACGATCGAACGGTCTTTTTAGAATGGTCTGATGCGGAAACCTCGGAGGAATTCTCGGCGAGTTTTCTCGACAACAGCTTGGCGAATTTTTCCTGTTCCATGGTGGTCAGCAGTCCCACCTCCGAAGCGGCGGAACCGACCACTTGCGATCGCCTGACCATGGGAATGAGTGCGTCCGCACTGCAAACCCTGATGGCAGAGGCGGGATTTACCGCATTACCCCGTCCGGTTGGGGGTAGCGAATCCATCCAGGAATGGTCGAATTCGCAAACGGCGGAATTTATTCGCACGATTTTCAGCAACGGTCAGCTTGTCAGTCTGTCTTGTTCCACTGAAGCGAACGATTTCGAGGTGGAACCGGACGCGATCGAAGAACTGCTAAATCCCGAAAACTCTGTGGATTTTGGCGAGGAACTGCCGGAAAACTAATGCCTAGCTTAAGATGATTGTTTCGGGGGAAATTTTTTAATTTGATGGAGACCCATCTCTCCTCGCAATTTGTTCAGTTCGATGTCGATTTCGCTGACAGGTGGTGCAATTGGAGGCGATTTTTTGAGCCCCTTGTTGGGCAATTTTCGAGGGTTCTGTTTTCGGTTTTTTGGGTTTCGAGCGCGTTTCTCTCGGACTAAATAGTCCCATTGATATAAGTAAGCTGCCGAAATCAACCAAACGAGGGTTAAAAAAGTGGCGATCGTTTCTTGATCGGTTTCCGCGATCGCATCTGAATTAATAACGAGATCGGGACGATACCAAGACACAACGAGAAAGGCAACTGTAAAACTCAATCCCATGACAATTACACCCGTCAATCCCTCTCGCCAACTGCGCCAAGTCGGAAACCAACGAGGATGTTGCACCGAGATTGATTTGGCGTTCAGAATTAGCGTGAAAAGATGATAGACATAAGCGAGAATTGTGGTCGGCAGTAATAAGACTAAAGCAGTGACAGCCAACCGAATCGGGACTCCGGGTAAAGGCACATTTCCGGTACTGCCACCGAATAGCGTTCCGAAACTACCCCAAAGTCCAAAAACAGAAATGAGGATTCCAGTCGGTCCTAGGACGAGGAGAGTTACGAAAGTTCGCAACCACGAACTGGGATAGGGAACCCACTTCGGATACAGTTTTTTGAGTTTTGCGAGCATTGTGGCGATTCCAAGGAGAACAATTGGACTGATCGCGCAATGTTTTGACGGGAACCGACTGGTGCGATCGGTCCCAAACAAACAGCAACTCGAATTAGAAGAATCGTTATGATCGTAACGATTCTTGGGTCGCCAAACAACCGTAATTCTACGGAACTTTGGTTAGGGTTCGATCGCCCATTACCTATTATCGCTTCGGATCGATCGCGTCCCTTAACCCATCCCCAATAAAATTAATACTCAACACTGTTAAAAAAATCGCCGCACCGGGAAAAATTGCCATATGCGGTGCCGTTTCCAAATAGTTTCTGGCATCGTATAACATTCGTCCCCAAGTGGGAACGTCCGGCGGAAAACCCAATCCCAAAAAGCTCAAGGTAGACTCGGTAATAATTGCCGTTCCCACAGCTAAAGTTGCCGCCACGGTTATCGTTCCCAACACATTGGGTAACAAATGAACCGTCACGATCCGCCAGGGACTCGCCCCTAAAGAACGCGCCGCCATTACGAATTCCATCGATCGCAAGGTTAAAAATTCCGCCCGCACCAATCGCGCCAACGACATCCAATTCAGGGAACCAATCACCACCACAATTAAGAGAAAAACTCCGATTTTACTACCCGCGATCGCCTTAACGCTATCTTGAAATAAATACATCACTAACAATAATAATGGTAACTGCGGCAATGCTAGAAAAACATCCGTTACTCGCATCAGCAACGTGTCGATAAACCCACCGCAAAATCCCGCGATCGCACCGACGAGGGTTCCCAACAATACCGCCACCACCATCGCCGTCACCCCAACCGTCAGGGAAATCCGTCCTCCCGACAGAATTCGTGCCAGGACATCCTGTCCCATATCGTTGGTTCCGAAGAAATGCACCCAACTCGGGCCTTGCATCGATCGCCCGAAATCGATGGCATCGATGGGAGTGCGATACACCCACGGACCGAAAACCACGCAACCGGCGATCGCCACTAGAATGAACGTTCCCACCACTGCCATGCGATCGCGACGAAACCGCCGCCACGCATCTTGCCATAGCGTCCGAGAAGAAGAACTGGAAGTCATAGATTGCATAGACACGAGGGATTTATCATAGGAGTCAATCCTCAATTTTTGCATTATGGCAACGGAAATTGAACGCAAATTTTTAGTGAAAAGCGACGAATGGCGATCGCTCGCTTCCGGAACGGTCTATTGCCAAGGTTATATTACTGCCGGACAAAGCAAAACCGTTCGAGTTCGGATTATTGGCGATCGCGGGTATTTGACCGTTAAAGGGCGATCGAACGGCATCTCTCGCTTGGAATTTGAATACGAAATTCCCGTTGAAGATGCTAAAGAAATGCTAGAACATTTGTGCGATCGACCCTTCATCGACAAGATGCGCTACAAAATTCCCTTCGCCGGATTCATTTGGGAAGTCGATGAATTTTTCGGAGAAAATCAGGGTTTAATTCTGGCGGAAGTCGAACTCGCCAACGAAAATCAAACGGTACAAATTCCCGACTGGATCGGTCAAGAAGTGTCCGGTGATTGGCGTTATTCTAATTCTTGTTTGGTGAAATATCCTTTTACGCGGTGGAACGATCGATCGTAAAACATTGCCATTCACCCATTATTGAGATCCGCTAACGGCGAATGGCGTGTAGGCGATCGAGGGCGTGTTGGGCGGCGTCGGCATTGCCCTGTCGTTGATATAAGTCAGCCGCAGTTTGCAAGTCGGCGATCGCCCCGTCGATATCCCCGAGTTGGTTGTTGCGAACGGCTCCGCGATTAAAGTAAGCTTCGGCATAATTGGGGTCGATGTCGATGGCGGCGGTGAAGTTGGCGATCGCCTTTTGGTAGTTCCCCAGTTGGGCGTGGAGAATGCCGCGATTGTAATAGGCAACGGCGAAGTCGGGATCGAGATCGATGGCTTGGGAATAGGCGTCGATCGCCCCTTGGAGGTCGCCTAACCGATCGCGAGCGATTCCCAAACTAATATAAGCTTCCGGATAAAATCCCTTCAGGGAAATCGCTTGATTCAAGTCTGAAATAGCCCCCGGATAATCCCCTAAATCCAGGCGGGTGTTGCCCCGCGTGTAGTAGGCGTCGGCGTAGTCGGGAGCGAGGGCAATGGCGCGATCGCTGTCGGCAAGGGCGCCTGAGAGATCCCTATTTTGGCGTCGGGCAATGCTGCGATGGCGGTACGCTTCGGCATAGTCGGGATCGAGTTCGATCGCTCGATCGAAGTCAGAAATCGCATCGGCATTGCCTAACAATCCCCGATAAAAATAAGCCGACGCCCGTTCGGGATCGAGGGCGATGGCAGTATTGTAATCGGCAGCCGCCCCAGTCCGATCGCCCTGTTGCGAGTAGATAAATCCCCGATACAAATAAGCTTCGACGTAAGCCGGATCGAGAGTCAGTGCTTGCGTCAAATCCTCGATCGCCCCTTTGAAATCGCCGTCATTGTACCGCACCAAACCGCGAATATAATAACTCGCCGCATCGTTGAGGGTTTCTTCCGGCGAGATCGGCGTCGATTTTGCTAGAAGTCCCGCAGGATCGGCAGGTAAAGCGTTGGCTCGAACGAGGCTAACACCCAAGATTGACAGGCAAACCCATCCAGTTGGCAAGACTTTTTGGAACATTGCGCGTTCAAGGTCGATCGAAAATAATATATCGAGCATGAATTGATTTTCCATGCTTGTGTATTCTAGCAATAGACAGTTAGTTAAGATCTTTCTTAAAAACACCATCGCTAATCTTACCTTTAAAAACAATTCAATTTGCTTCTCTAATTAACGTAAAAGCTGCCCACGCACTCGATCGATCTTGGGGAATAGGTGTGGAAATTGATCGCACTGCCGCCGATCCTAGAACAGGAGACGACAGCATAAAAGTAGTCGCCATCACGCCAAAAGCAGTGTTAAGGGAACCCATAGAACTCTTCTCGAAAAAAAAAACTGGATATACTTTCCAGATTAGCAAGTATAACTGGAAACGTCGATCGGTTATTTTTCCCTTCTGCTCTCTGACCTTTGTCTTCTGCCTTTTAATATAAAAAAACCGCTCCGGAATCGATGCGAAAATCCGAGAGCGGGAGCGTATTTTGTCGGTGTGAGGAAGTCAACGCGCGAGGGAATGAACCCGCATCAAACTTAAGGAACCGGACGATACTCCGCAGGCGCTAAAGCATTACCGCGCAACAAAGCACCGATAGTTTTCGCCGTAATTTTAAGCTGAACCAACGGATTTGCCGGAACCACCGTCTTGTACAGGTAGCTGTCAAAAGTCATACGCTGTACGTCTAAGTCGGCGCACATTTCCACAAACGCTTCCCGAGTGGCATCCGTGCGGTAGAACACCCGTTGCAGGATATCCAAAACCTTATAGGTCATGCCATATTCGCGATCCCAGCGTTTGAGATACAGGTTCAAATCCGCTTCCGTGGGGATTCGCGCGCCGGCGTTGGTGGTTTCTACCAGAGTTTCAGCACACATCCGGGCGGATTTCGCCGCGAAGTAGATGCCTTCTCCAGAAGATTTGGTCACGGTTCCGGCAGCATCGCCAACCAAGGCAACCCGACCGCGAACCCGTTGAGGACGGGGATGTTCCGGGATGGGGTGGGCTTCCACTTTAATGATTTTGCCACCTTCGAGGCGACGGGAGGCGCGAGCGCGAATGCCAGCTTGCAGCTTCTTAATTTGCGCTTGATTGACCTTCATGGTTCCCGTACCGACAGCAACGTGGTCGTATTTGGGGAACACCCAAGCGTAGAAGTCCGTGGAAACATCGTTACCGACGTACATTTCCGCCAAATCTTCGTAGTACGCCATTTTGTCTTCGGGGAGGCGAATTCGCTCTTGGAAAGCGATCGCGTAATTATAGTCCCCAGCGTCAATAGCTTTAGCGACTCTGGAGTTAGCTCCGTCCGCACCAATAACCGCATCCACTTTCAGGGTTTTTTGAATTCCCGTCGCACTGCCATTAGAATGGTCGGCATAGTGAAGGGTGTAGGGATCGGTATCGTTGGTGGGAATTTCCAGCTTGTGGACGGTACCGTTAATCAGATTCGCGCCTAACTTGTGGGCGCGATCGCGCAGGAATCCGTCTAGAATTTCCCGACGGCACATCCCGATATATTCGTGAGATTTTTCGATGTGGATATCGACCTCGATGTTCGACGGCGAGATCATTTTCATTTTTCTCACGCGGCGATCGATAATTTCGGGGGGCAAGTCGAACTCGCTGACCATGCACAGGGGAATCGCCCCACCGCAAGGTTTGGCATTGTCTAACTTGCGCTCGAACAAATAGGTCTCAATACCCGCTTTAGCAAGGACTTCGGCGGCGGAAGAACCCGCCGGTCCGCCTCCGACAACAGCTACCCGGATTCCCAAAACTTTTCTCCTAAAAAATCTGTAGTCTGTTAAGTTATACCGACGTGAATCCTATCACGGAGCTTTACCTGGCGGGATACCCAACCCCCGAAGTTGTGACGCAACGATACAGATTGTAACAATTTGCAATAAAAACCTCGCCCCCGAAACGGTCGATCTCGATCTCGATCGGGGTTCGCTGGCTTCTCCCAAGGAGAAATTTTCACGGTTGCCTTATCACAACAGTGGTTTGGAGCCGATCATTCCGTTACAAAACTTACAATTTTCGCTAGCTTGTACTCGCGATTTGCTGATCGCTCCTCTTCGATTGACCCTAGACGATCGCACCTCAACTGGCAACGATCGCGATCGCACCCCCGGCCCGTTTCACCGACTATAACGGAAACAGTCAGTGTATCTTTTGACACCCGACTCGGTAAACTCCAGTGTCCCGCCCCTATGAAACCCGATCGCCCTTTTCTCGTCCTCACATCTGCTCTGACTTTAACTTTGGGACTGTTCCCTACAGTTGCCCAAGCTCAGATTGTTCCCGATTCTAGTTTACCCGTCAATTCGATCGTCGCCCCAGATGGCAATATCTTCACCATCAACGGGGGAACCCAAACCGGAGGCAACCTGTTTCATAGCTTCCAAGATTTTTCTCTCCCCACAGGAACAGAAGCTTTTTTCAATAACTCCCTCGAGGTTCAAAACATCTTCAGTCGCGTTACTGGGGGAAATATTTCTAATATCGACGGGTTAATTCGGGCTAACGGAAGTGCGAGTTTGTTTCTGCTCAATCCAGCGGGGATTGTGTTTGGACCAAACGCCCGGTTGGATATCGGTGGGTCATTTGTCGGCAGTACCGCCGAGAGCGTGGTGTTTGAGGATGGGAGCGTTTTCAGTGCCACAGAAGCCAACACGCCGCCGTTATTGACGATTAACGTTCCCGTTGGCTTGCAGATGGGGGTAAATGCCGGGAATATTCAAGTTCGGGGAACGGGTCACAACCTCACATTTCAACCAACACCCATCACGGCTTTTCCACCTTTTACAAGGGAAGTAAGTCCTTCGGCTTTAACCGTTCGACCTGGTAATACACTGGCTTTAGTTGGCAGCAACATCTTCCTCGAAGGCGGTCAACTGATTGCAGAAAGGGGTCGTATTGAGTTGGGGAGTGTCGTTTCCGGTCAAGTGAGTTTATCTCCTACACCTTCGGGATTTGCACTGGAATATGGGCAGATCTCGAATTTTCAAGATATCCAACTGTCGCAACAAGCGGCATTAGATGCAAGCGGAGCCGGGACAGGCGGAATCTACTTAACCGGACGGCAGATAACGCTGACCGATGGTTCGGTGGCTTTGATTCAAAATTCTGAAATCACTGCGGCAGGCACAATTGCCGTCACCGCTTCGGAGTCTTTGGAATTGGTGGGGACGACCCCCGACGCCACGATTCGTAGCAGTTTGAACACAGAAACCGACTTTACGGGAGCGGGTGCGAGCGGCAATATTCGAGTTTTAACCGGGAAATTGTTGCTAGACGACGGCGGACAAATCATCACGCGCACTTTTGGGACGGGTGAGGCAGGTAGCATTATCGTCAACGTCTCAGATTCCGTGCAAATTCTCGGAACATCGCCATTAAATTCTCGGTTTTTTAGTAGTATTTTCGCGATCTCCTCTCGTGGGTCATCGGGCAATGCCGGAGATGTCAGCATATCGACCGGACAATTAACAATCCTAGATGGCGGAATTCTTTCTGTTGGAGCCTACGGTAATGGTTCGGCAGGCAATCTAGCGGTTAGTGCTTCTGAGTCGGTGGAAATCATCGGTCAAGATCCCATTTGGGCTTCGCCCAGCGATATTAACGTGGGGTCTTTCCGGTCTGGCAATGCAGGCAACTTAACAATCGACACCCCTCGATTGAGTGTGCGAGATGGAGGAAGCATCCGAGCTTCGACTATAGGTAGTGGGAATGCCGGAATTATCACCGTGAATGCGTCACAATCTGTAGAAGTCAGTGGCGATAGCACGATCGAATCGTCGGCAAATTTTCCATCTACGATCGACCAGGTTCTAGGAGTAGGCAGTAATCCTTCCGGACAGGCAGGCAGGGTAATCGTCAATACGGGAAGCTTGATCGTTCGAGATGGGGCGCAAGTAACCGTCCAGAATATTGGAGAAGCCAACGGGGGAAAATTGCAGGTGAATGCCAATTCTGTTCGGCTTGATGGTGATGGAACTCTTTCTGCATCTACGGCTTCGGGTGAAGGCGGTAATATTTCCCTCAATGCCCTAGATTTACAGCTTCGCAACGGCAGTCAAATTACGGCTGAATCTGGTGGCTCGGGCGATGGTGGTGGCGGCAATATCACCATCGACTCCGATACCCTTGCCCTCCTGGAAAATAGCCGCATTACAGCCAACGCCGTACAAGGTGCGGGCGGCAACATCCAGATTACCACCCAAGGATTGTTCGCTTCCCCCGATAGTAGCATCACCGCCAGTTCCCAATTCGGCGTCGATGGTGTGGTGACGATTACTAACCCAGAAGTCGATCCTTCCTCCGGCATCATTAATTTCTCCCAAGAACCCATTGATGCCACACAACAAGTTGTTTCCGGATGCCAGTGGACGGCAGATAGCGAATTCATCGCCACCGGACGTAGTGGCATTCCCGCCAATCCCAACCGACCCCTCGCCAGTCACCGTACTTGGTCGGACGTGCGGGATCTCTCGGAGTTTGAGGGGGAAACGATCGATGAAGCTTCGGTTCCTGTAGAAGTCCCAGAACGACTGGTCGAAGTGACGGGATGGGTCATCCGCGAAGATGGAGTGGTAGAGTTGGTGGCGGATGCTGGCTCTCCGCAGTCAGGGAATTTCGCGCCATCGGGGTGCGATCCGCTGCGGGGTGAAGATTAGAACTCGTAGGGGTCACCGATCGGTTCGCCCCTTGATGAAATTCTATTTTTCTCTCAAATCTAAATCCTATGAAGTCGAAAATGCGCGATCGGAAATTTAAAGTTATCAAACTGCGGAAATGGCTGAAATGGGCGGTTTTAGGACTGCTGGGGTTGCTGCTGGCGATCGCCGTTCCTCCGGCAATGGCGGTTCTGATACCGGAGGCTCCCCAACCGGAAACTCCGATCTCCAACACCCCCACGGCGGCAGCAAACCCCATGGCAACCGGGCGCGATCGGTTCCAGGCGGGACGGTTTGCGGAAGCGGTGGCGGATTGGCAGGCGGCGGTGCAACTGTACGATCGCAACGGAGATCGCGCCAACCAAGCGTTGAGTTTGAGCTATCTGTCTCTGGCATATCAGGAGTTATCCCAATGGGAGGAAGCTCAGGAGGCGATTGATCGCAGCCGTTCTATCTTAGAATCGATGCCCGATGCCCAGGCAATTTTATGGGGGCAAACCCTGAACACCCAAGGCAAACTGTTTCTGGCAACGGGACAGGCACAAGCGGCGTTAGATACCTGGGAAGAAGCCCAAACCTTTTACGATCGCGCTGAAGATGAAATCGGTTCCGTCGGCAGCCGGATCAACCAAGCACAAGCGTTGCAAACCTTGGGATTCTATCGCCGATCGCGAGATCTCCTCACCGACATCGATTCGAGCTTATCAGCAAAACCCGATTCCGAACTGAAGGCGATCGCCCTTCGCAATCTGGGAACGACTTTACAAGCGATCGGCGATCTTGAACAAAGTCAAGCGGCTTTGGAACGCAGTTTGGCGATCGCCCAAAACCTAGGGGCAAAGGCGGAAACCAGTGCGATTTTACTGAGTTTGGGCAATACGGCGATCGATCTCGACAAATCCGATGCGGCACTGAACTATTTCCAACAGGCGCAACAAGCGGCAACTAACCCCCTAGATGCCTTGGAAGCACAACTCAACCAACTCTACATTCACGTCGAGTCGCAACAGTGGCAAAATGCCCGGGCAATCGCCCCGCAAATCCAAACTCAACTTGCCAGTTTGCCTCCCAGCCGCACCACCGTCTTCGGCACGGTGAATTTTGCCAACAGCCTCCTAAAAATGCAGAGCGAAGGGCAATCGACGAATACCCGCGATTTGAACCGCTTGCTGGCAGACGCCGTGCGATCGGCGCAAACCCTGAAGGATGAAGAAGCCGAAGCCTATGCGTTAAGTAAATGGGGGGTGCTGTACGCCCAAAACGGTCAAATTAACGAGGCGATCGATCTCGAGCAAAAATCCCTGGCGGTTGCCCAAAAGCTGCAATCTCCCGATATTGCCGCCCAATCGGCACTGGAGTTAGGACGCTTGCAAGTCAAGCAAGGCAAACGACAACCGGCGATCGCGGCGTATACTGAAGCAGTCAACGCTTTACAATCGATGCGCGGCGATCTGGTGGCGATCAACCCCGAAGTTCAGTTTACTTTCCGGGAAAGCATCGAACCCGTTTATCGGGAGTTGGTGGAGTTACTGCTAGAAGACAATCCCACTCAGGACAACTTGATCCAGGCAAGAGATTCCATCGAAAACCTGCAACTGGCAGAATTGGATAACTTCTTCCGAGAAGCGTGTTTGAATGCCGAACCCACCCCCATCGATCGCGTCGATCCCACCGCAGCGGTCATCTATCCGATTATTCTGCACGATCGCCTCGCCACGATCGTCTCGGTTCCCGGACAACCCCTGTCCTACCATTCGGTCTTCCTCTCTCAAGGGGAAATTGAAAACACGATCGGCGAATTTTTAAGCTCTCTCAGTCCTGTTTACGACAGTGCGGAACGCTTGAACTTGGGGCGCACCCTCTACGATTGGATGGTGAAACCCGCTACCGCTAATCCGGCGTTTGCCAACGTAAAAACTTTGGTTTTCGTGCTTGATGGCAAACTGCGCCAGATTCCGATGACCGCATTGTACGACGGCGATCGCTATCTGGTGGAACGCTACAACGTGGCACTGTCTCCGGGATTACAACTGCTGCAATCGAAAAAAGCCGATCGCGAGCAACTGACAACTGTTATCGGCGGTTTGAGCGAGGCGCGTCAAGGCTTCTCGGCACTGCCGGGGGTAGAAGTGGAAGTCGGTCACATTACCGACGAACTTCCGGCTGCGGTGCTGCTGAATCAGCAATTTACCGATACGGCGTTCGCTCAAAAAATGAACGAAAAAGCCACCGATATCGTTCACTTAGCAACCCACGGACAATTTAGCTCCAAAGCCGAAGATACGTTCTTGCTCACCTGGGACGATCGCATCAATATTAAAAAGTTGGATTCGCTCCTGCAAAGTCGTCAAATTACCAAAGCTGGCTCGTTGGATTTACTGGTTCTCAGTGCTTGCGAAACCGCAGCCGGAGACGATCGAGCGCTGTTAGGATTGGCGGGATTTGCCGTGCGATCGGGCGCTCAATCGACCCTGGCAACCCTGTGGCGCGTGCGCGACGAATCGACGGTGTTCTTCATTACTGAATTTTACAAACACTTGAAAGAACCGAACACCAGCAAAGCCGAAGCCATGCGCAAAGCTCAACTGGAAATGATTGCCGATGCTAACTTTAACGATCCCTTTTTCTGGGCGCCCTTCGTCTTAGTGGGAAATTGGCTGTAAGGGCTAAGGATGAATGAGGATGGGAGATGCGGGCGATCGCCCTAGAATTGATGCGAACCCGTTTATTTTTACGATCGCATCCGGCTTTTAGCCCATATTTAAAGATTTAGTAAACGATCGCAAAATTTTTGTAAAAAAATTATATTCGATCGTTCTTCTTAAATTTTAAGCTCGCGATCTTTTTAAAAATAGCGACTATAATCGTGGCAGACAAAAGCAAGAACAACAACCTAATTTCTCAATTCAAATGCTGAGTTTTCTCGAGTGTCTATTGTCGATTTACAAGTGACCGATCTCAGGCTCCTAAAAATTACCCAACGAGAAAACGGAGAAACAGCAACGCCCGCACTAGCAATAGACACTTGAAGGCTCGATCGTCATCCGAGAGAGCGGGAACCCGAGTATTACCGGAACTTGACTCCAAACACTGAAATTGGAAGGCAATCGCCATGAAACATCAAAATTTCGTCAAAGTCTTTGGCTCTTTGGCATTAGCAACAGGCATGACGCTGACGGGCTGGGGTTCGGCACTCGCCGTCACCTTCACGCCACCAGCTAACGAGTCTCCCAGACAATCCACGGGAGGTGCTGCTCGTAGCGGTCAACTCTGCGGTCAACTCACATCGGCAGATGTTTCCATCCAGGAAGCCGTCACCCCCGTACTGCCGAGTAGCAATTCAGGAATGACCCGGTTGGAACGCCCGACAATTCTGGTCTACGTACCGGAAACCGGGGAAAAAGAAGCGCTGTTTAGTATCAAAGACGAAGGCAAGCAGCTTCACTATCAAATGACCGTTCCCATTTCCGGAGAAGCTGGTGTGGTTGCCATTCAACTGCCCGAAGATGCTCCGGCTTTAGAAGTGGGTAAAAATTACCAGTGGTTTTTTGCCCTCAAATGCGGCGGAAAACTGCACCCTAGCAATCCCATTGTCGGTGGCTGGATTCAGCGGGAAAGGGCGTCGGATCCAGCAACGAACTCGGACGATTTGCTGCAAGAGGCGATCTCCCTGGGGAATTCCGGCGTCTGGTACGATACTGCCGCGACCTTCGCTCAGTTGCGGACGATGCAACCTGAAAATAGCGAAGTCAGCACCCACTGGCAAGAACTGCTCGCTTCTGTTGGGTTGGAAACGTTGGCAACGAAACCCCTGGAGGGAGTTTCCGGGTCGAATTAAGTGAGTCGCTTCCCACAAGCGGGAAGAATACTTGACGGCTAATACCATTTTTCTAAATTCTTAAGAGAGATCGTTCGCTGGGCGTCCCCCCTTCGCCCAGGATTGGGAGAAGGGGTTGGGGGATGAGGGCGGAATCCAAGTCTCTCACTATTTTTGAAAAATGGTATAAAACCTAACTTTCGATCGATCGCGCTTCCCTTTTATCCCGTTAGGGTGGGGGGGCGCGATTTTTGGGCGATTTTTGGAGTTGGGAGTTGGGAGTTTGGGGTTTGGGGTTGGTAATTGCTAGTCGCGCTTTTGCGCTTTTGCTTTCTTCCCCCGCTTCCCCCGCTTCCCTGCCTCTCCTGCTCAAGAAAGCTCCCTCTGTTTGCTATATATAAGACGATATAGATGTTAGTAGACCCCGACGATGCCCGCACAACTGATTTTGGTTATTGCCGCACTGATTTTGTCTTGGCTGGTGTTCACCTGGCTGATTAAGATCGTGAAGACGACGGTGAGCACGGCGATCGCGGCAGCGGCGATCGTGCTGTTGCTACAGCTCTTTTTCGGTATCGGTCCTGATGCCCTGTTGGACACCATTCTCAATTTACCCCAACTGCTCAAAGAAACTTTCAGTTCTCAATGAGGTCGCTCTCGTGGGAATGGACGTCTAGCAGAAATTTGTTCATTTCTCGTAAATTGTATTATTTCTTTACGAAAAGATCGACGATCGTGAGTATAAGCTCCTAGCGAAAAACAAAACAGAATAAAGGACAGGAGTTTGATAAAATAATGCCGGGTGCAATCTAGCTCGCGAAGTTTTCATCGCCTTTGCCCTTCGTTGAGTGTTCGGATTGCTCCAAATCGAATTTTGACAAAGATTGAAGATAACTATGAGGTATCGCGCCTTAATTACCGCACTGTTTGCATTGTGTATCTGCTTCCTCACTGCTTGCGGTGCCCAAGCCCCTAAAGTTAAATTAAGCAACCAACCTTTCACCTACGACGAAATTAGAAACACTGGATTTGCTAACCAGTGTCCGCAATTGTCAGAGACGGCTCGCGGCATCCTGCCGATCGATAAAAGTCAGTCTTACCAGATTGTCGATTTCTGCGTTCAACCCACCACCTTTTTCGTGAAAGAAGAAGGCAAAAGTAAGCGCCAGGAAGCTGAGTACATTGAAGCGAAGCCTTTAACTCGGTATACCAGCAGCTTGGAGCAAATCACCGCAGATTTGATTCTTAATGATGATGGTAGCTTTACTTTTAAAGAAACAGATGGGATTGATTTCCAACCCATTACCGTTCAACTTCCCGGTGGCGAGCAAGTTCCTTTCTTCTTTACGATCAAATCGTTAATCGCTCAAAGCCAACCGGGTTTGGAAAATTTGAGTACTTCAACCGATTTTGAAGGAACCTATAACGTACCTTCCTATCGCGGAGCCAGCTTCCTCGATCCCAAAGGTCGCGGTGTGGCAACCGGATACGACAACGCGGTTGCGCTTCCGTCTCGAGCCGATTCAACGGAGTTTGAAAACGTCAAGCGGACGGATGTCAAAAAAGGCAGCATGACTCTGCAAATCGCTCAAGTGGATAGCAAAACTGGGGAAATTGCTGGAATTTTTGAAAGCGATCAGCCTTCCGATACCGATTTGGGCGCACAAGAACCCCTCGATGTAAAAGTTCGAGGTATTTTCTACGGTCGGGTGAAGCCCGCTGCGTAATTGACGGAGGAATTGTAGCGCAGTGCTTGACGTGCTGCGCGATGCCTCTCGATCGTTAGTTATCAGTAGTGGGTAGGAAGCCGATTACAAGTGCGTAAGCAAAGCCCACGTCTTTTAAGCGTGGGATGTAGCGTAAGGGCATTTATGCCCCGTTCAGTCTTTCCCTTGAGCCTCAATATATT
>DVED01000090.1 GCA_015295945.1 Oscillatoriales cyanobacterium M59_W2019_021
CCGGCTTCCCCGGCTCCCCCGGCTCTCTTTGCTCCTGAACTCCTACCCTAAAAATCTATGTCTTGGCAACGTCCCGATGGTCGTCCGTTCGATCGCTTGCGTCCGGTCAGCTTTGAAAAAAATTTCACGCGCTTTGCCGCCAGTTCCGTCCTCACCCGTTGCGGCGACACGCAAGTTTTGTGTACGGCAACGATTCAACCCGGTGTCCCCCCGTTCTTGAAAGATAGCGGACAGGGGTGGCTGACGGCGGAATATCGGATGTTACCGGCTGCGACCCCCCAACGCCAAGCACGGGAGTTGATGAAACTTTCCGGACGCACCCAAGAAATTCAACGGTTGATCGGGCGCAGTTTGCGGGCAGCGCTGGATTTGACCGCCTTGGGGGAACGAACGATTACCATCGACGCCGACGTGCTGCAAGCCGATGCCGGAACTCGCACCGCGTCCATTACCGGGGGATTTGTAGCGCTTGCCGAGGCGATGGAAAAATTGGTAAAAGCCGGGGAATTGGAGCGATCGCCCATTCGCACCCCCGTTGCCGCTATTTCCGTGGGACTCATCGGCGGCGAACCCTTTCTGGATCTCAACTACCCGGAAGACGTGGCGGCAGACGTTGATTTTAACGTGGTGATGAACGGCGATCTCGAGGCGATCGAACTGCAAGGAACCGCAGAATCCGGCAGCTTCAGCCGCGCTCAACTTGATCGACTCCTCGACCTCGCCGAAAGCGGCATCCGCGAATTATTAGAATTGCAAGCGTTGGTGATGGGTAATCGGTAATGGGTAATTGGGTAATCGGTTTCAAACCTCAAACCCTTAACCCCAAAGGACTAATGACCAATGACAAGTGACCCATAACCCATTTCAGTTATGATTTATGATAAAAGTTTACAAATATTGAATAAATTCTCATTTTAAGATTAGCTATGGCATTCTTCCGTCAGTTTATCGCTCCCCTCTTCATCGTGCTGATCTTCGTTCTGGCATTAGCGGCAACCAGCGCTCGCATCTTTCTGCCCGACGGTCTCAGCGGTCCGGCTCCGGTAGAAGAAGTTGCCCCGCCGTCGAACTCGACCGGGATGTCTTTCCCGCATACCGTGTCCGAGTTGCCGCCGTCCCTTTCCGTTTGGGTTCAGGGTGCAACTGACGAACTGGCGCTGTGAACGATCGATCTCCCCTTCCCCCCAATTACAAGCTGAGTGCGGGGTCTTATCGGGAGCGATCGCTGCTACTGCGGTTCCTGCAACGATCGTACCGGGAACTGTATCCCGATAGGGATTTTTCTCATTTAGCGCACACCGTTGAGGAGTATTTTTCCTCGCAAACTCCGCTATGGTGGGTTGAATATTCCGGCGATCTATCGGCGAGCGATTCGGGAATGCCCTCGGCAACTTCTCGCGGGAACGATCGCATTGCGTGCCTGTGGTTGGGGAATTCGGTCGATCAAGTCAGTGGAGAGCGTCACGCCCACGTTTTCCTCCTGTACGTGATGCCCGAACACCGACGGCGGGGAATCGGTTCGGCACTGATGCACCACGCCGAAGCTTGGGCGAGAAATCGGGGCGATCGGCAAATCGGACTCCAAGTCTTCACCCAAAACCAACTCGCCCTCGAATTATATCGCCGTCGCGGATATCAACCCCTGTCCCTGTGGATGCTCAAAAACCTGGAGACGCCAACCGAACTCGATCGTTGAAGCGAGGAGGCAAAAGTCCAGAGCTGTCGCCAGTTCTGTTAGCGACCCCTGTGGGGAAGAAGAACGAGATCGATCACTTCTAGACCCGAGAACAACTTGATGTCAAGATTATGTATAACTTCAGTTCGGGATCGGCGATCGCCCCTCGGCAGGGAAGCGATAGGGACGCCTCTCTCGATCTGCGAACCCCAATCGACGACCGATAACCCGCAACCAGCCCTAACCGAAACAATGTCTTATCCCGACCTGACGCGATGTATAACAACAACGATTTCGGCGGACTCTACTCCGATTCAGCTTTAGAAAGCCCGCTCGATACCATGGAAGCGGTGGGCGCGGAGCGATCGCTACCCGCTCCCGAAGCCATGCTGGCACTGCTCGATTCCCCGGAAACGCCCAAACGGATGTTAGCCACGCGGGCATTTTGCGAGATTGAGGACAATCGCGCCGTGCCTCACCTGATTCGCTTGCTGACCGATCCGTGCTTGTTGGTGCGCGTCAGTGCGGCGTATGCGTTGGGACGCAACCCCAGTCCGCAGGCGGTAGAACCCCTGATCGATCGCCTGCAGGGCGAATGGAACGGTTACGTCCGCAAGGGAGTTGTGTGGGCGCTGGGCAATTGCGGCGATCGACGGGCGCTAGAACCCCTCGTCGATGCCTTGAAAACTGATGTCTCCGCCGTGCGCTTGTGGGCGGCGAGTTCCCTCGGTCAGATGGCAAAGGTGGGGTACGAAGTCGTGGTTGGCGCGATTCCCCCCCTGATCGAAGCGTTGCGCGGCGATCCCATCGCTGCCGTTCGCAGTAACTGTGCCTGGGCGATCGGACAGCTTTGCCGGGAATTGCCCTCCAATGTAGTCTACGGTGGGGCGATCGATGCCTTACTCGAAGCGTTGGTGGAAGATGAAGATGTCGGCGTTCGGGAAGACGCGCGATCGTCTCTCCTCCGCGTCGGCGACCCCCGAGGTTTACAGATTATCGAGGAATTGGAACTCGAGGGGTTGTTGTGAACCGAGGAGTTCGGGAGTAAGAGAGCAGGGGGAGTAGGGGAGGCAGGGGGAGCTTTCTTGAGCAGGGGAGAAACAGTGACCAGTGACCAGTGACCAATAACAACTAACCACTAACCACTAACCAACCCCAAACCCCAAACCCCAAAGGGCGATCGCGATCGGATCTGTGCCAGAAAGCGCTGACAAATCCCGAAGTTTGGTGTAATAGATCGAAGGCAAGAGATTCGGGAGAGGTAGCACCTATGGCACTTATCGTTCAGAAATATGGCGGCACGTCGGTTGGTTCGGTAGAACGGCTGCAAGCAGTGGCGCAGAGAGTCCAAAAGGCGGCGCGATCGGGTAACGGCGTCGTGGTGGTGGTTTCGGCAATGGGCAAAACCACCGATGGATTGGTGAAGTTGGCGGCGGAAATTTCGACCAATCCTTGCCGCCGGGAAATGGATATGCTGCTGTCCACCGGGGAGCAAGTGTCGATCGCCCTGTTAAGTATGGCGTTGCAGGAAGCCGGACAACCCGCGATTTCCATGACTGGGGCGCAGGTAGGCATCGTTACGGAAGCGCACCACACCCGCGCCCGGATTTTGAACATTCAGACCGATCGGGTAGAACGCCATCTCAACGAAGGTAAAGTGGTCGTCGTTGCCGGATTCCAAGGCATCGCCTCAGCGGGAGATTTGGAGATTACCACCTTGGGACGGGGCGGTTCCGATACGTCGGCAGTGGCGCTGGCAGCAGCCCTGAAAGCCGATCGCTGCGAGATTTACACCGACGTTCCCGGCATTCTCACCACCGACCCCCGTTTGGTTCCCGAAGCCCAGTTGATGGCGGAAATTACCTGCGATGAAATGCTGGAGTTGGCGAGTTTGGGGGCGAAGGTGCTGCACCCTCGGGCGGTGGAAATCGCCCGGAATTACGGGGTGAAGCTGCTGGTGCGATCGTCTTGGACTGACGATCCCGGCACGTTGGTCACTTCCCCGATGCCGATGGCACGTCCCCTGGAAGGATTGGAGTTGGTGCGCCCGGTCGATGCCGTAGAATTTGACACGGATCAGGCGAAAATTGCCCTGCTGCGGGTTCCCGACTGTCCGGGGGTGGCGGCGAAGCTGTTCGGGGCGATCGCCTCTCAGAAGCTCGATGTAGACTTGATCGTGCAATCGATCCACGAGGGCAATACCAACGATATCGCCTTCACGATCGCCCGAGGCACGGCGGAAGCAGCCGAAGCGGTGGCAGCCGCGATCGCCCCGACTTTGGGTCCGGCAACGGTGGAGAATACGGCGGAAGTCCTGGTCGATCGCGATATCGCCAAAATCAGCATTGCTGGAGCGGGGATGATCGGGCGTCCCGGGGTTGCCGCCCAGATGTTCTCGGCACTGGCAGACGCCCAGGTGAACATTCAAATGATCGCCACGTCGGAGGTGAAATTAAGCTGCGTCATCGATGCCGAAGATAGCGATCGGGCGATCGCGGCTTTGTGCGAGACCTTTGAAGTCAGCACCTCGCCCCTCACTCAAGTTCCGGAAGCGGTTGTCCCCCCCGTACAAGCCCCCCCAGTTCGCGGGGTTGCCCTCGATCGCAACCAAGCCCGTCTGGCAATCCGGCAAATTCCCGATCGACCCGGCATGGCAGCCCGCATTTTCAACCTGCTGGCAGAACACAACATCAGCGTCGATACGATCGTCCAATCCCAACGCTGTCGCATCGTCGGCGACTGTCCCACCCGCGATATTGCCTTTACCGTCGCCCAAGCTGACGCCGAAACCGCCCGACAATTACTCGAACCCCTGGCACGGGAAATCGGCTGTCTGGATGTCGTTGTCGATACGGCTGTTGCCAAAGTCAGCATCGTCGGTGCGGGGATGGAAGGACAACCGGGGGTGGCGGCAAAGTTGTTCGATGCCCTCGCCCAAAACCACATCAACATCCAAATGATTACCACTTCGGAGATTAAAATTAGTTGTGTGGTAGACGAAGCACAAGGAGCAACCGCCCTGCAAGTCATCCACGCCGCTTTTGAGTTATCTGGAACTCAAAAAGTTGTCGTTCCGGCGTAGGAATTTGGGGTTTGGGGTTTGGGGTTTGGAGTTTGGGGATTTTAGATTTTAGATTTTAGATTTGGGATCTATGACTCATAACTGCTCCCCCTGCTTTCTTCCTCCTTCTGCCTTCTCTTTCTCCTGAACTCCTGAACTCCTGAACTTCTGTAACTCCTTCAATTTATGAAACCCTTAACCACGCTTGCGATTCTCTCTTTTGCTGGCTTCTGCGCGATCGGTTTATCCTCCTGCGCTAAAATCTTTGTGGGCAATGCCGAAAAGAACTTGCAGAAATATGCCCAAAGAGCTGGGTATACCCCCATCGGCTGTACGAATATCGACTCGGATCAAGACGGCTATCTCTCCTGCGATGCCAAACATCCCGACGGTCAAACCGTGGCTCTCGACTGCGCGTATAAACCCTTCGATAGCGGTTGCAAAGAAATCGAACGGACGAAGTTTCGTCGCGCGAGATAGTTCCCACTTCGTTAGGGGTTGACTATCTCGATGGTCGATCTAAAACCCATCAGTCCGCGCTGGCACTCTCGTTTCTGAAGAAGAATTGATTTGATTTTTAATTTCCGCAGATGTCTATGACCTCTTTCATCTTTTCTTCTAAGCGATCGAGTAAAGTATCCACCGTTTCTCCCACTTCGGCAAAACACTCCGGTGGCGAGGGTGTGGCTTTGTACTGAATCGCCTTGATTTGCCCTTTGGCGATGCCGATTAGCAACACTTCGATCTCGGGTTTGTGACCGTCTAGAACACCGATAAACTCGCGCAATTGACCGTCTAAATTGCGGTTGAGCCTATCGATCGCTTCTCGGGAACAGCAGACGAAATGAGGGGTGGGTTCGAGATCGATGCCGAGGGTTTGGTCAGCGGTATCTTCTTCGAGGTGCAACCCCCAAGACAGTGCGGCGATCTCTTTTTGATAGTCTCGGACAAATCGATCGATCTGTTGGCGCCACTGGTTATCGGCGTTCTGAGGTAGGGGATTGGGATTGCCAAATATCATCGCGATCGATCCTATTCTCCTGCCATTTCTGCCAGTTGCCGTTCTTTATCCAATCGCCGTTTTCTCGCGTACAGTTGAATGGTCACTGCCATCAACACGATCGCCCCAAAAACCACCCAGACCGTTAAATCAGTTGGCAAGTTATTTTTAAAAACGGCTAACATGACAATCACTAATAACATCACCGTTGGCGCTTCGTTTAAGGCTCGCAATTGCTTGCTGTTCCACTTGCATTCGCCCAATTCCAAGCGTTTCATCAAATAACCGCAATAGAAATGGTAGCCCAATAACAAAGCCACAAATAGCAATTTGGCGTGCAGCCACCCCATTTTCAGCACTTCCGGTTCCGTACTCAGCAACCCGATCGCCATCGCTACCGTCACCAACATTCCCGGCGTGGTAATGATGTTATAGAGGCGCTTTTCCATCAATTGATACTGATTTTTCAGAATCGTACGCGCGGGTTCGGGTTCGGCTTCCGCCTCGACGTGGTAGATGAACAGGCGCACCAGGTAGAACAACCCGGCAAACCAAACCACGATGCCAATCAGATGAAATGCTTTATACCAGTAGTACGCCATAAATTCTCCTCGCCAGGGTGCAGAGTTCTTATTTTCCCACACTTTCGGGCGATCGGGGAGCTTTCTGGAGCCGGGGAAGCCGGGGAAGAAGAGGTGCGCCAATGACCCATGACCAGTGACAATTAACAAATGATTAACCCAAAATCGCTTAAAAAAGGGATTGTAAAGCGGATTTTTAAAAGCAAGACTGGGGATGGCAGGAACTTTAAAAAAACAACAAAAAGTTGAGGAACATTTTAGGCGGATTTTTCCGTCATAGTCTGTGTAACTGTTATTAATATTCTCAATATTCGAGGAGTGCAACGAGATGAAATTAGAGAAGCTAGCGATTGTCACCCTGTCCGTCGTCACCTTTGCCCCGCTTTTCTTTCAGGGCGATCGGGCAAACGCAGAAATTGCCAACTGGGAATTGAGATCCGAATCCCAAACGGCTCAAGTGCAGATTTTCAGCGATCCGATTATCCTCAATCGGGCAAAAAATTACGCCCGCCAAGCGGCAGAACGGATCAATGGCGGATTGAGTAATTATCGTGCCGAACCCGCCATGCACGGATTTGCGGCTGACTCGCCCTATGTCGATAATGGAGATGGAACTTGGACGTTTACGTTTCGCGGGGGTCGTCCGGGATCGGACATCTTGGATGTAGAAACGGTCGTTACGGTTTCCCAAGATGGAGAAATGGTCAATATCGACTATAACGGACCGATTCGCGAATAATACGATTCGTCAGACGAGTTAACAGATGCCCGATTTCTAGAAGAAATCGGGTATTGTTGCGTCGTATCTTCTACCCTCTGCGTGCTTTTCCGGTCAAGGTCGATCGCTCGAAACAGCGTAATCGACTAATAAAGAAAGGCGCGATCGCAAGGTGGATAAGCCGATATTATTCGATGCCGAAATAAACACCGCTTGGGGGAACTCTTCCTTCGCTAACATCAAATTTTCCCCGTTGACGGAATCGACCTTATTAAATGCCATCAAAATCGGACCCGGCGCTACGGGCATTTCTCCTAAAATTTCCATCACCGATCGAATTTGATACTGCCATGCCGGATGGGATAAATCAACGACGTGCAGCAGGGCATCGGCTTCGGTGACTTCTTCTAAAGTTGCCCGAAACGCATCCACCAAAGCCGGGGGTAATTCGTGAATGAACCCCACGGTATCGGTGAGAATAATCGTGCGCAATTCCCCGGTATCGGCATCGGGAATGGCTAACTGGCGGCTGGTGGGATCGAGGGTGGCGAACAGTTGGTCGGCGGTATAGATGTCGGCATTGGTGAGCGCGTTGAGAAGGGTCGATTTTCCAGCGTTGGTGTAGCCTACCAACGCCACCGAGGGGACTTGTTGGTGTTGGCGACGCTGGCGCAAGCGCGATCGATGGGCTTGTAATTGGTTGACATCTTGTTGCAATCGGGCGATCCGGCGTTGGATGGCGCGGCGTTCGGTTTCCAGCTTGGTTTCCCCCGGTCCGCGAGTGCCGATACCGCCGCCGAGTCGGGACATAGCGCGACCCCGCCCCGTCAGTCGGGGTAAGTTATACTCCAGTTGTGCCAGTTCCACTTGGAGTTTGCCCGCTTGCGATCGGGCGCGTTGGGCGAAGATATCGAGAATCACCTCCGTGCGATCGATCGTGCGGATACCGATGCGGACTTCCAGGTTGCGAACTTGCGCCGGAGACAAATCCCGATCGAACACCACTAAATTCGCGCCTAAAGTTTGGGCAACCAGGGCGATTTCCTCTACTTTTCCCGCACCGACCACCGTTTGGGGATGGGGTCGCGATCGCTTCTGCCGCAGGATTTGCAACACCGATCCCCCTGCCGTATCGATCAACCGTACCACTTCGGCTAAACCATCCTCAAACTGGCGATCGCCGATTTCATCAGTTCTAACACCAACCAGTAGCACCCGATCGCGATCGCCTTCAACGTGTTGGGCGACAAATCCCGCATCGAACTCCCGTTCGAGTTCCTCCACCCGTTCCAGAAAATCCGGCGTGGACAGCGCGTCTAAACTCAACGGTTGGGAAATCGTCCACAAAGCTTCGTCAGGACGCGGCGTCAGTTGAGCGATATAGGCATATTTCACGTACCCCGTTTCGCCGCCTCCCCGTCGCTGAAACCCCGCACCCGTCAGCGTCAGCACCACCAACGCATCCAGGCGCTGCATTGCCATCGCCGTCAGCGCCGAAGGAGTGGGTTCTCCCTCTTTCAATTGGGTGGCGAGACAGCGAATGCCGCTGAGGCGACTCGCCCCGTAGCGAGGCAATTCTAGGGGGGGAATTTGGGTTTGGCGGGGCGACCCTACCCCCACGCGAATTACCTGTCCTCGGCGGTTGAAATAGGCGCAAATCGGCTGTCCCAAGTCGGTGGAAACTGCCGCGAGTCGTTGGGCAAATTCCCGCGTCGTCCAGCAATCGCCCGGTATCCGCTGGTGGTACAGTCGTTGCAGTTGCTTGAGTTGGCTGGGTTTGAGTCCTTGCAAATCGCCGTAGATCGTATCGATAAGCGCCTCGACCAGTAAATCTGGCTCCTGAATTCTGAGTAAATTCTATTTTATCAAGGAGTTTGGGAGTTGCAGGAGGGGAGCTTTAAGGCAGAGGGCGGGGCAGAAGGTGAAAGTTATCGGGGTGAGGGAGGATCGAGTGAATGTGAATGTAAGATTGGAGTTAGAGCTTCTGGAGTCGTTAAAATTTCGGCGATCGCCCGATCGATTTCCTAGTACCGCTACGCGGAATTAACAATGCGTCTGGAAAATTCGATCCCGACGGAAACCGACACCACTCGCGTTCCGCCAAATTAAAAATTAAAAATGCCGATCCAGTAAGCCGTTTGCGGATTTGAAAGAGTCGGCGAATTTCCGCATTGCCGCACTAGCTAATTTCGCCTCAATTACACGAACCGACAAAACTAAAATATAAAACTATGAATTCTGCTAAAATTTTAGTCGTCGAAGACGAAGTAAAACTCGCTCAATTTATCGAACTCGAACTGAAGTACGAAGGTTATGAAGTCACGGTTGCTAACGATGGCTTATCGGGTTTGTCGGCAGCGAGAGAATCCCATCCCGATTTGATAATTCTCGACTGGATGCTGCCGGGTCTTTCGGGTTTAGAATTATGCCGACGCCTGCGACAAACAGGCGATCGCGTTCCGGTGGTTTTATTAACTGCGAAAGATGAAATCGGCGATCGGGTTGCGGGTTTAGATGCAGGTGCGGACGATTACGTCGTCAAACCCTTCAGCGTCGAAGAATTACTGGCAAGAGTGCGCGCGCACTTACGGCGCACTCAAGAAGAAGATCCCGATATCTTCGTCTTTTCTGACCTCAGTTTAAATCGTCGAACTCGCGAAGTGTTTCGGGGAGAAAGGGCGATCGAACTCACCGCCAAAGAATACGATTTACTCGAATATTTAATCGCCAATCCCCGACAAGTTTTAACCCGCGATCGCATTCTCGAACACGTTTGGGGATACGATTTTATGGGAGATTCTAATATCATCGAAGTTTACGTCCGCTATTTGCGCCTCAAACTCGAAGCCAACAACGAAAAGCGCTTAATTCAAACCGTTCGCAGCGTGGGTTATGTTTTACGGGAATAGGGGTTTGGGGTTCGTAGCACCATTGCCCATTACCAATTACCCATTACCAATTTCAACCGATCGCAAAAACGCCGCACTTTCTTCCGGTAAAGCTGTATTAATATACATCCCGCTACCTAACTCAAATCCAGCCGTTAAGGAAAGGCGAGGAACGATCGCCAAATACCAATGAAAATAATCCGTACGCCGTTCGTCGGTGGGACTCGAACGAATTACGTAATTATAATCCGGATCGCCGAGTCCGTGGTAAAGTTTGGCTAAGGTCGTTTTTAAGACGATCGCCAAATCTAAAATTTCTTCGTCGGTGATATTATCAAAAGATGAGCAATGTCGGCGAGGAAAAATCCAAGTGTGGAAGGGAGAAAGCGCGGCATAGGGAATAAAAGAAACGAAGTGTTCGCTGGCAAAAATAATTCGATCTCCGACGGCTAATTCATCGGCTAAAGTACGACAAAAAACGCATTCTCCCGTATCGTCAAAGTAGCGAATGGCTTCTTGGGTTCGGAAGCGGACTTCATAAGGAACGATCGGCGTAGCTGCTAGTTGAGAATGGGGATGTTCGAGGGAAGTTCCCGCACCCGCACCGTGATTTTTGAAGATAATAATGCTAGCTACGCGAGGGTCGGTGCGTAGCGTTGCGTAGCGTTGGCGGTAAACCCGCAGAATATTGGCAACATCGGCAAATGACATCAATGCCGTCGTTAAATCGTGGCGGGGATGTTCGATAATCACTTCGTGAAATCCCACGCCAGAGACCGATCGAAACAGGTTGTGGTAGGTGCGAATTCGATCGCCTTCCGGAGACAGTGCCGGATATTTATTCAACGCCACTCGCACCCGCCATTTTTCATCTTCGCACAGACGAAAAACTTCCTCTCCGGTCATATGCTCGTTCCCGAAACAAAACGGACAATCGGCTCGATAGAGAGGAAGCGTTGCCGATCGTACTTTCTCTTGGCTAAAATCATCAGGTCTGCGCGATCGTTCCGACGCAATAATCACCCACTCTCGAGTAATCGCATTTTGTCTCAGCTCGGTCATATTATGTTTGGGGTTGGGAGTTTGGGGTTGGGGTTTGGAAGTAATAAGTAATAAGTTCGGGGTTGGGGGTTGGTGAATTCCAATTACCCATTACCCATGACCCATTACCCATTCCCATGACTGCGGGGGTCGTCGTTAGTATTCGGCGTCACTTGCAGCTCGAATTCGGAGGTTTGACCTCGGATTTGGGTGTGGGGTAAGGTGTTGCCAGCAATGAGTGCGTCTAGATCTTCTGCCATCAGGGTGCGGGGAAACTCGCCAATGGCTTCGGCAATCGTCGTTCCTCGTGCGTCCAAAAAGACGAAGTGGGGGATACCATCGACGTTATAGCGCGTCATTTCCGGCAGCCATTTGGTGTTATCGACGTTGAGCATGGCAAAATTAACGCGATCGCCGTATTCTGTCCTCAACTCTTGCATTTGCGGCACCATCGCTTGGCAAGTTGTACACCAGTTGGCGTAAAACTCTACTAATGTGGGTTTGCCGTTACTGAGTGCCACGTCTAAAGGCGTTGCCGCTTCGGCAAGTTCGCTCAAAGATGCTGTTCCGCTTTCGGTACGCCAGCCTAAAAAGACCGAAACGCTCAACAGGATGGCAACGGCGACGACGAGTAAATTTCGCAAGCGATTTGCCATCGTCGATGGGGTGGTTGAAGTTGGGGTTTGGGAATCGGATGGGTTCGCACTCATAGCGAGATTTTTTAGGATAGAGATAACCAAAGCTTGACAGAGCCGTTAGCCGTTCGCTCGGCGATGGAGATACCCTAACGATTGGAAACGACTACTATAAACTTAGTGTAAGTGAAAAAACGAGTCACCCTAACCTTTCCCAAGCACTCTATCCAAATGCCAGTGACCTATCGACTGGCAAAGGATTTCAACGTAGCAGCCAATATCATCCGAGCGCAAGTCGCACCCGATCGCATTGGTAAACTCGTCTTAGAATTATTGGGAGACATCGACGAAATCGATGCGGCGATCGAATGGATGCGATCGCAAAATATCACCGTCTCCCTCGCCAACAGCGAAATTACCATCGATCGCGATGTCTGCGTGGACTGCGGATTGTGTACCGGAGTTTGCCCCACCCAAGCACTCACCTTAGATTCTAAAACCTGGCAACTTAACTTCAGTCGATCGCGCTGTATCGTCTGCGAGCAGTGCATTCCTAGCTGTCCGGTACAAGCGATTTCCACGAATTTATAGCTATTCATCATCATTGTCTTAACCGAAGTGGCGACTGCTATAACTGCTCGATTTTATGGAACCCATTTGACATCTTTGACGGCAATGAAATAACGCGATCACAAAAGCGTACTCCAGATTCCTTGTCGTATTCCAGCAGCCTAACCGACCCAGAGTGAGAAATTCTTAAACCCTTACTGGTTCAGATCTGGCCTCAGAAGAACCTGCCTTCGCCAAACGCTAAGCTAAATTTAAGAGCGATCGATCGCTCCCGACGGCAAAAGGAGGACTAAAATCGATGGTGCGATGGCAGCGATGGCAGTGGATAGTATTAGCCGCACCGATTGGAGCGATCGTCATTTTTTTGATGGTGGCGGCGGGATGGCAAATCCAAGCGTGGGGCATTAGCTGGATTTGGGGGGTGTTTATCCTGGTGTTTGCCGGGTGGCGGTGGCTGTTGGTGCGGTGGACGAAACCGGCACTGATGCAAATCGAAGAGGCGATCGATCGCGCCAATGAGGAATTGGAATCCCTCACCCCCTCCACGGAAAATGTCCCCCTGCAAAAGGTGGAAATTGCCTTGCAAGGTATCCTGAAAGCAGCACGGGACGATCGCCCCATTTGGGAGGATTGGCAAAGCTTTTGGCAGCGATGTCAGGATGTGGTGGTTGCCGTTGCCGGGATTTACCATCCGGATGTGAAATACCCCCTCCTCAATATCTACGTTCCCCAAGCTTACGGGTTAATTCGGGGGACGGTAGACGATATGGATCGGATGATGCAGCAGCTTGCTCCGGTGTTGAATCAAGTCACTGTGGGGCAAACGGTTCAAGCTTACGAAGTGTATCAGAAGTTGGAACCGTCGGCGCGCAAACTCTGGCGAGCTTGGAATTGGGCGCAGTGGTTGCTGAATCCGGCGGCAGCGGCGGCACAACAAGCCAGCCGAAAATCGAGCGATCGCGCCACCCAAGAACTGTTGGTCAATTTGGGTCAAATGCTCCGAGAAGCCGCCTTGCGGAACCTATGTCGGCAGGCGATCGCCCTGTACGGAAATAGCTCGCCCCCCCCATTAGAGGCGACTTCGGAAACGGTGCTTCCCAAGGCGCAAACCCAGACGTTGCGGGAAATTCTTGATCGTGCCGAACCTGCCGAGGCGATCGCCGCCAAACCGGTTAATATTCTCTTAGTCGGACGCACGGGAGCGGGAAAAAGCAGCCTCATCAACACCCTCTTTAATGCCGACCTCGCCGAAGTGGATGTCTTGCCTTCCACCGACAGCATCCAAAGCTACCAGTGGGAAGCGGCAACCGGGGAAACCCTCACCCTGTGGGATACGCCGGGATACGAACAAGTCAACCGTCCCCAACTGCGGGAGCAAGTCCTCGACTTCGCTACCACTGCGGATTTGCTATTGCTGGTGACTCCGGCACTCGATCCGGCACTGCAAATGGACGTAGACTTTCTGACGCAAGTGACCGCAGAAGCCAACGAGTTACCCGCAGTTGCCATTGTTTCTCAAGTCGATCGCCTGCGTCCGATTCGGGAATGGGAACCGCCGTACGATTGGGTGGGGGGAACTCGTCCCAAGGAAAAAGCGATTCGGGAAGCGACGGAGTATCGCCGCCAACGGCTCGGGGAGTTTTGCCGCCAGGTGCTACCCGTGGTTTTGGGGGGATCTAGCGGTCGCCAGCCGTGGAATACAGACGCCCTAGCCCGAGTTTTGGTCGAAACACTCGATCCGGCAAAACAACTGCGTCTCGCCCGATTTTTGCGAGATTTGGACGCGCGAACGATGGCAGCCGCCAAAATTATCGATCGCTACACCTTCCAAATGGCGACGACGCAAGGCTTGGCATCTTTGCTGAAAAGTCCCATCCTCCACTTTCTCTCCCGCCTCACCACCGGATCTCCCACCCTCGCTTACCTCCTCGCCGAACAAATTCCCGTCGAACAGTTACCCGTGGTGATTGGCAAGCTGCAAATGGCATACGATTTATTTTCTTTGTTAAGTGCTAACAATCCCCAATCCAGGAATTTCGACTTGCTGGCGTTATGGCCCCTACTGTTAGAAAATCCCTCTCCCCCCGATCGTAATGCTTGGGCGTTCGGTCATGCTTTGGTGGAATACTGGACGCAAAATTTAACGGTGGAACAATTGCGGGAGCGGGTTGCCTTTTATTGGCAGCAGAAGTCGTGAGTCAATAGAAGGCAGAAGAGAGCTTTTTTGGAAGAAGCTCGAACTCCTCTTTTGGGCGATCGTCGCTCAGAAATCGCGCGATCGCACGGATGACTGGTATGTTGTTACGATGAAACCTCCGCAATATTACTGAGAAAATATAAAGTTAGGATAACCGAGTGTTTTTTCAATAGAGACTGTGATAAAGTTATAAGAATTTTCCGATCGTTTCAGACGATCGACTTCGATCCCCAGGGGCTGTTGTCTACGATCGGTAGTTTACCCCAAAGCCATGAGTGCGATCGCCCAAACCCCATTCGTCAGCGTGATTATCCCCGCCTATAATGGCGATCGTTTTATTGCAGAAACCATCGAGACGGTATTGCGGCAAACCTATCCCCATTTCGAGATTATCGTTATCGACGACGGTTCGATCGATCGCACTCGCGCAGTTTTAGAACCTTACGGCGATCGAATTCGCTACGTCTATCAAGACAACCAAGGGGTTGCCGCCGCACGCAATCGCGGACTGGAATTAACCGAGGGAGAATTCGTCGTCTTCCTCGATCAAGACGACATTTGCCATCCCGATAAATTAGCACTGCAAATTTCCTGCTTCCAAGAACATCCGGAGGCGGGAATGGTACATAGCGGTTGGCAGCGAGTCGATGCTGATGGCAAACCCCTCGCCGATGTGGAAATGTGGCATCAAGTCCCGGTTTTGGATGCCGCCGGATGGTTGCAGTGGATGCCGATTCTCTTCAGTGCCATGATGTTCCGCCGAGAGTGGTTGGAACGGGTGGGACCGCTGGATTCGGGATTTAAGCAAGCGTGCGATGTGGACTTGGTACAGCGATTGGTCTTGCTGGGTTGCCAAACGGCGTGGGTGCGTCAAATCACCGTGGGATACCGACAGCACGATCGCAACGACTCCCTCAATACCCTCGTGCAAGCGGAAGAATCGTGGGCGGTGCGGCGGAAATTTTTCGATCGACCTGATTTACCAGACCCCATTCGTCGTTTAGAAAACTCCGCCTGCTACTCTACCTTAGTCTGGATTGCATGGCGATTGTGTTACACTGGATACACTTCGGAAATGGTTCGATATTTAGAAAAATCGCTACAGTATACTCCGGTTTCATTTTCCCGAACGCTATCAGCATGGGTAACAGCTTTTACGGGATACGCTGAAGAGTATCGCTATAAGTTGGATTTTTATACCTTAAGTAACTCGACTTCGTGGAGAAATCTAATATCGACTATGTTCATCTAAACCGTTTCTTGAGTGGTAATATTAGATCTTTATACTACCTAATATAAAAGAACGACACGTATTGATGCATTTAATTAATTCTTTTACTTATAAAGTTGTTTAATTTGGCTTTTAATATAATGCAAACACCGAACAAAATAATTAAAAAAGTTCGCTCAGACTTATTAAAAATAGTTCGCACAAGCTGGGTTGAGACTTCAGCACAGTTTCCCTGTATTTTTGGAATTGAGTCTCCAATTGCCCAAAGTACAAGAAAAGACTTTGGTTTGAGAATACAAGGATGGATTATTGGGAAGCAAATAGCTGCGCGATCGATTGAAATTCGATTTGGAGATTTGCTGCTCGCCAAAATCGATATTGAGACCCCCAAACCTGGTGTTGCTCAAAAATATCCCAATCTACCCAAATCCGATCGATCTGGATTTCAGATTACGTTATCAACAATTGGAATGCCTACACAATTCCAATTACAGTTATTTGTGGTCTTGGAAAATTCTCAAAGACTTTATTTGGGCAGTATAGAAGTTTGTAGTTTACATTACTACAGGCACTTTTACTTTGTGAACCATAACCATAAATTTATTTATTGCAGTATTCCTAAAAATGCTTGTACTTTATTCAAAAGATTCACATTAGAGTATAGCGGTGATACTGAGTTTCAAAATCATAAAGATATTCATTATTACATTGCTAAACATAAAACTCCGATCGCAATGACGGATATGTCATTGTTAAACAATCCAGAATATTATAAATTTACGATCCTCCGAGATCCGCTAGAAAGATTAGTGAGTGCTTATTTGGATAAATTCGTGCGATGGCTGCCCAATATTCAAGAAACTTTTGCCTTGCAGGTAATTAAAGAAGTCTATGAGTCCCAAGGTCTAGAACCTGACTACTCTAAATCCATAACGTTTAGTCAGTTTGTTCACTATGTTTCTACAACAAATGATATTTTACTAGATCAGCACTGGAAACCGCAGCATTTATTTTTGAGTGACACAAAATTTGACTACATCGGAAAATTTGAACAGTTAGATGAAGTGATTCAACATTTAGAGCAGAAGTTTAACCTAACGGTTAATCGGAAGGTTTCTAAACATCAAACCAACTATAATCGTAATCTAGATGAGTTAGATTACCAAGACTTGTATGGAGAGGAACTCAAAAAAAGGAAACTGAATCCTACTGCTCAAAATTTATATACTCCTGAATTGAAAGAATTAGTAGAGAGTAAATACGAGTTAGATTTACAGATTTATAAATCTCTATAAGCAGAGTTTTTCGTGATTCTCAAAGTTAAAAACTGGTCAGTTTCGTTAAGACATACTAATCTAGGCCGTGTCTATCACTATTTTTTTTAAATGGTATTCTTTAGAAAAAATATTGCGAAACATCCCATATAGTTCTTTAGTTAATTTACTTATAAAGATCGACAACGATCGATAGCGGACGTCGGGGATCTTTTACTCGCTTGTCGTTATCTGGCGTCCTTTTGACATATCCTTTGGAATAATCGATCTCATTCATAATCGGTTCGCCATTTGAATCATAGTAATGCAGCCAATCTGCACGGCAATAACGTAGCGGAGATAGCTCTATTAGAGTCCATAATTGCTCGTAAGTAGGAAACCAAATATGACCTCGGTGCATGACCGTTTTATCTACTGCACCTACTTTTCCTTGACCTCTAAGACCCGGATCGTAGTAAGGTTTCCCTCGTTCATCTTTCCACGTTCTATTTAACAGAACATCGCAACGATAGTCCGGAACCGAGATGCGGATATAACCACCCGGTTTTAATGTGCGATACATTTCAGGAAAGGTAACAGAAATAAGTCGATCTGGGGGAATATGTTCGAATACATCTTCTGACTGAAAAGCATCGATTGTATCATCTGGGATAGGAAAAGGATTTGTCAAATCATGGTTAATGTGGTACTCATCAGACATTCGATGGGAAACTCCAATCCAACCTTCCTTCTTAGCATATGGTGTTAAATTTCCTGCGTACAATCGTAATGATTGTTTAGCAAGAAGTTGAGTCCACTTTAAATCAGGAGTTGTGAATTTTTCTGGTTTAATCCACCAATGGGTTTGTCTGGCAGGACTTATCGATCGCGTAAATTCCCAATCTCTCAATAAATAATCGGCTCGTTCGTAGCGTTTCCTTTGAGCGTCATCTAACATTAAAATGCCACCCGGTTTAAGGATACGGATTGAAGCCTCTAAACATTTCATGCGATCTCGTCCGTCAACAATAATTAAATCGAAATACTCATCAGGAAACTCATCACAGACTGAGTAGTAAGGTAATGGCAACAACCTCAGATCGACAGATTGACAAGTTGAATCATTATCGAGGGTAGACTTAACTGTCTCGTACCAATCTGGATGATGTTTGATCGAAACCAGATTAGAAGTCAATCGAGACAACCATACTGTGGATGCACCGCTGCCAAACTCTAAAACTTTAGAATTAGAGTTCTGCACAAAGTAATTCTTGAGAAAATTGATTGCATTGTTTGACAATAATGGATTTTTAGCTATCGTAAAATTTTTCATTTTTTCTTCCGAATTCACTAATTTATCTGTCTGCTTAATCTCATCAGACAATTGACAATATTGAATTAACCCAATCGGAACACAACTATTATCTTCTAAAACTGCTTGTATCAGAATGTCCGATTGAGTTGGCATCCCGATTAGTGAAATAGATCCTGAAAAGCCACAATTTCTTGCATAATTTTTTTCAGGATACTTCTCTGCTATTTTTGGACGTGCTTGAGAAACTGGAACTTTCAGTAACACCTTTCCTTGACAAATCACTTCTACTGCAATAGCTGGTAAAGTTTTTCCCAGAACCCAACCTAATATTTTTATTTTGTTTGCCTCACTTTCGCTTTTAAGCTGAGGACTATTTACAATACTACCCAAGATCTGACTCTTGGTTTGCTTTGCAAATGATACTTTACCGTAAAACCTCACCTTCTTCAGATCGGTCTCTAGTAATACTTGAGTATTACTGAGGTCTGATAGCGTAGATATTTCTTGCTTGGTTTTTTCTAGAAAACGTAGTATTTTAAGATCGTATTCATCATTCATATCATTTCTATAAAAAAAGTTTTCAGATCTAATTTCTTCTGTCTTAGTAGCTCTACCTCTAGCTCTTTTTAAACTCCACTCAGCTTTAGATTTAGTGAAGTAGTGGTTAATTTGTATAAACTGATGATTGATATATGTTATTAATTTCTGAGGTTGGTCAGAAACTGGTGTTCGATCTGGATAGCAGTAAATATCTCCATCTGAGAATTTGCACCTATGGACAGTTAAATCTCGAACGAAATCGATCCTCGCAATAGTTTTAAAATGTGTATTTTGAGGACTTTTCGATCTTGAAGCTTGAGTAAATTGCTCAATGACTAAACCTTCAGATCGAACCAGATGTCCGGACGAGCCAAATAACTTCCAATTGATGGCAATCCCAGAAACATCTACATACTCAGCCAAGAAACTCGGTAAATCATCATGCTGGACAGGGACAATAAACTCATCAGCATCGATAAAAGCAACCCATTCAGATTGTCCAGCTAATCGTTGGCAAGCATCGCGATATGCATCCTCTTGATTATTTCGATCGGGTTGACTTGGCCACTCAATATAAGTAATGATACCAGCTCGAGCGAGCTGCTCTAAGATGCGTGGCGTTTCATCTGTACTATCATTGTTATAGATAAGAAAGCCATCTACTCCAATAACACGATGATAGGCAATCCATTCTAGTAAGTAAGGAGCTTCATTCTTAACAATTGCACAAACAACAATTTTATGTCTCATCATTTCTATTCTATTTTTCTTTTGCTTATAACTTAAAAACGGCAACTAATCATCAGTTGATGCAAAAAGTTTTATCATGTACTCAGAGGATGTTTTAGACTCTATCTTCTGTTCCGAATTAATTCCCCAATCACTAGAGTCATATCCTAGCTTTTGCAGTGATTTTTCAAAAATTGGCTTAAAGAAAGCTATATCATCTTGAGTAAACCAGTTTCTCCAGTTTCCATAACTTTTAGTTCTTGCAGTTCTGGCAAAAGCTGTTTTTTCAACAACAGCAATATCTTCAGAGATATCAAATTCAAGATACTGGTTCAAATACTTTGTATGATTTGAGACCACATCTTCATATTTCACTGGGAACCAATCACTCGTTTCGATCTGAGAAACTGTATCGGCAAATTGCTCGTATTCTTTCTGGATTGTAGATGCATAAGTTTCTAAGGACTTAGGCATTCCTCGATGAATATTAATACTAGAAATCTCATACAAATTAACAGAAGAAGGTTTTGCTTCTTTTTTTTGAACTAAATCCAATGCTTTTTGAAAATGTTCTGGCTTTGGTTTATGCTTATGGAACCACCTGTAGAGGGTATTACTGACCAATATATCACGCGGATCTCTACAAATGATAATTTTTTTATCAAATAGATTGCCTAATTCTTGAACTCGATCGTAATTAAAGACGTGATTGGGATTGGGAGAATACAAAACTTTAGTTACATTAAATTTTTTAATCTCTAGGACTCCATCACGAAGCTTGGGTTCAAACAGCAACTGAGACTTCACACCATAGTGAAAATCCAAGCCAGCCTTAATTTTTGCAGCCAACATAGAAGTTCCACTTTTAGGCTGACCGATAACTAGTATTTTTATCATTAAGTTAATCAAATGCTAGAGTTTATTTTAGCTATTTTTGACTGATAGAGTGTTAAACTTTATCATCCCGATGCTAAGTTTTAAAGATCTTCTCAAATTTAGATAATACATCCTGTTTGCCGTACATCTTTACAACTGTACTTTGCATCGTTTTCTGCCATCCTGGTTGAAAGACGAACTCTCCGGGATCTGCAAACATCCGACTCAGATAAAATAAAAGTCGTTCTACGCTCGGTTCCCCATGCAACACATACCCAAACCGATCGAGAATAAACCGACTTCCCCCCGATGCACTAAAACAAACCGATTGCTTGCCTAGAATTAATGCCTCAAATACAATCAATGGCTGAGGATCTTCTCGAGAACAGAGGACAAATAAATCCGCTAAGTTGAGGTAAAAGTAGGGATTAGTTACCTCACCCGAGATAAAAAAGTTATCTAGCTTGTCCGCAAGATAACTCTTTTCTGCCGGGTTTTCCGGTAAACCCGTAGCGTGCCATCTTCCAATCCAAAGAAATTGAAGGTGTGGAAGTTGGCGTGCCGTTTCAAAAAAGATATCCGTTCCCTTGCGATGAGATGCAACCCCACAAGCACATACAATCGGCTGATTTCTATTTATTATCTCACCCTTCGCATTTTTCGGCAAGGGTTGTTCGACTTGAGCTTGGTTAAGAATTTTTTCGCAGTCGAAGAAGTGATCGACAACGACGCATTGAGAAGGCATGGAGTCAAAAAACTCCCGTACGTCTCGTTCTACGTCTTTAGAAACGCAAATGAGTAGATCGACATAATCCATAATGTCTAAAGTCGCACAGCGGACGCGCAACAAGCTGAGGCATTCATCGCGCATTTCGTGGACGTGGAAAATATTTTTGACGCCGCAGGCACGAGACGCAACCACCCACTCTCCCGAAGCGACAGAATTGACGTAGACTAAATCGGGTTTGTACTGCTCGATTAAAGCTTTTGCTGTCTCGACTTTTTCCTCAAACGGACTGAGGCGAACTTCGTGACTGTTATTGATATTCACATACTTAATTTCTTCAGGATTGTCCTCAAGTGCCTGTTGCAATAGCGGTCCGTCTTTCTTGGTGATGAGAATGACTTCGTGCTGACTGGCAAAAATTTTGGCTAACTCGAAGACGACTTTGGGAGCGCCTGTTAAAGATGAAGCATGAGAAACAAAGATGATTTTCACGATCGTTACTCCTGCCAAAATAATCGCATTCCGTAATGGCGGACTAAGTTGCCAATGAGACGTTCTAGTGCATGAGCAATTTGTCCGTCTTTTTGGAATTCTAAATCTTTGCCATCGCCGTGTTCGAGATCGTCATTTTTAAATTTATCGTAAATCGTTTTGAGAATTTTGGGTCGCACGAACATCATCGTTCCCGATAAATATTCGCAAGCTCGCGCGTCTGGATTAATCGCAAATTCATCGAGTAGTTTCTCGTAATGTGTAGAATTATTGAGGACATCTGTATTCCGCCAGTAGCGCGAACCGATTAATCCGACGGACGGGTCTTGACGAATAATTTGTAAATTGGTCTTCACTTTTTCGGGAGTTCCTAGAATAGCTTCGTATAAATCTCGACGCCATTGATCGGAAATTAAATGGCTGACGTGCGGACTTTTCTTGGTATGAATTAAACAGAAAACATCGTATTGAGAGAAGTCAACTAAATCCATCGAGGCTAAGTGACCGCCGATATCTTTTCCGCGATTGGGTGAAATTTGAATTCTGGCTTGGGGAAAGTCTTGGCGAATGCGATCGTGAATTTCCGGCTGCCAAATACTTTCCACGATATTAACGTAGAAATCGAAGTCTTCTTCAATATTTTGGATATAGGATCGAATTTCATCCCAAAGATCGAAGTAATACAGGTGAAAGAAAACGGCAAGGCGTTGAACGGAAGACTTGATCGGGGGATCGGCAAAGTTAGCAATCGACTGTTCGGCAACTTGCGAGCCTTTATGCAGTTGTTCGAGAGAATAAATCCGCTTTTCTTGCCAGCCAATGGTTAAGTAATGAGAAATGGCTTTCCATTTAGATTTGATATTTTCTTTGAGATCTAAGTGTAAGTCTAAATATCCTTGCCAGTCAAAATCGATCGGTATATCCGATTTTTTGATGCCGTGAGCTTCGTAAAACTGTTCTTCCGAGGCAAGGCGACCTTCAGTTTTTCCATGATTTAACCAATGGTAATAGGCTTCTTCATAACTAGCCAGTCCTTTAAGATCGTCGTTATAATCTAGGTAAAAGCTCCAGTCAAACTTGGAGTCAACCTCGGGTTCTCTTTCCGAGGACGAGTTGCTGGAATTTAACACACTTTGAGATGCAGACTTTGGTTTATAGTACAGTTGATTAAACGAATATAACCGACCTTCTTTCGCACCGTGAACGAGAAAATGCTGAATGACCGACCACTTAGAGTTGAAGTGTCCTTGTAAATCGGGATTGAGTTCTAAATAGGCTTTCCAGTCGAAGTCGGCAGGAAGTGCATCGGGGTTTAATCCGTGGAGTTCGTAAAATTCTTTTTCCGATCGCAGGCGACCTTCAAATTGTCCGCTTTCAATCCAATGCTGCTCGATTTCTCGAGGA
>DVED01000014.1 GCA_015295945.1 Oscillatoriales cyanobacterium M59_W2019_021
AGGTGCGATTACCTCTGATGCCGTAAGGCGTTGAGCACAAGAAAGCGAGTCCTGACCTCTTTGTTTATGCGAGTGCGATTACCTCTGATGCCGTAAGGCGTTGAGCACTCCATATTACTGCGAGATCGGGAACTGGCTACGATCGATACCCACCTATTCCGAATCGGGATTGGCAGTATTTTCTTCCGGAGTGTCTTCCGTTTCCGTCGGCACATCTTCCGACGCCGTCTGTGGAGTTTCGCCACCCGATCGATCGCCAACTAGAGGTAACTCTTCCACCCCAAAAATCGCCTCATCATCGGCATAAAACTTAAATTCCAACAAATTCCCAAACGGATCTTCCAGGAAAAACGTTAAGTGTTCTAACGGCGTTCCCCCAAACCGCCGTTTGGGTTCCGTATAGAACTTCAGCCCCTTTTCCACCGCCCGATCGCGCAAGCTTTCCCACTCGGCTTCTTCCGTAAAAATCAAACCGAAATGTCGGGGATAAATGCCTTTTTGCGAAACGAGGTTTTCCTCATCGGTGACATGGGCAACGATTTGGTGTCCGTACAGCTTCAAAATTAGGGCTTCGGGCATTTCTCGTCCGGCTTCGCACCCCAATCCTTCAACGTAGAATGCCTTGGTTTGCTCGATATCGGTGACGGGAAAAGCCAGGTGAAAAATGACGGATTCCATAGGTTTTTCGATCGGTTTTCGATGAGGGATCTAGACCTACTATAACGTCTGTGAAAGCGGGGAAGAGAATGTCAAATTAAAAATTCAGAATCTCTGACTCCGCAACTATAGCAGTCGCCCTACCCGTTCGGACAAATTTGGGTAGGAGCGTAGCATTTGCCCGGTAATCTTGTCCACTCACCGACCCACTGATGACTGATTAGACATCTGGAGAAAATGAAAAATACGATCGAGGCTCGTACCGAAACCCTCAATTCCGATCCCCGATCCCCCTTCCCTCTTTTCCGCCAGAGGTCTATTACTTATTACTTATGGCATAGATATCCCGTCCTCGTCCCAAGGCAAATCTTAGGGAATGGGGCAGGTCTTTGCTGTTGAAGCGGACGAACACAAGTAAGGCAACAACGGCGATGGCAGCGGCGATCGCGAAAATATTCCGAAAACCAATAGCGGGAGCGATCGCCCCGAAAAGCGGTCCGGCGACGGCGATGCCCAAATCGAAACCCCCGATACACAAGGCAAAAAGGCGCCCCCGTTCTTCCGGTTGGGAGCGATCGCTCATCAGTGCTACCACGATCGGGATTAAAATTCCTGCGGCTGCCCCTTCCAACAACCCCGAGAACAACAATGCCGTACCACTGTTCGCCATCGCCAAAACCGACATTGCTAAGGCGTAGCACACCAAACCAAAACTAATAAACAAACCGCGTCCGAAGCGATCGGAGGCTTTCCCCGCCAGCAGTCGCATCATAAAGCTAGACATCGCCGCTGCCGTATAAAACCATCCAGGATTGAAATCAATTGCCGTCGCCCCGATAAAGAGGGGCATAAACGTGGCGATCGTCCCGAAGATCGTCCCCACCATCAGCATCACCATCGACGGAATCCGCAGGCGATCGGAACTGCTGAAAATTTGCCGCAAGAAGCTGTAGACGATGCCCCCTTGCAACATCATAAACGCAGCCAGTCCCCAACTCGCACCGAACCCCACCCACCAGAGCGTCGCGATCGCCAAACCGGCGATCGCGCTTTCTGCAATTAACCGGATGCCGCCGATTTGGGTGTCCGGTGGGGTCGCATTTTTATCGGCAGGAGGGCGATCGACCGATCGCGGCGGTTCCCACACTTGCAGCGATCCGACAAAACTCAACGCCCCCAATACAGATGCCATCAAAAATAGCGGAGGATAGCCGAATCCCGCCTGGACGAACCCGCCGATCGCCGGACCGATGGCTACCCCTACGGGCGTTACCAAGCTCATATAGCCGATTAATTCTCCCCGGCGATCGGGGGGCGCGGAATCGGCAACCAAGGCGCTGTAAGCCGTGGTAAACGCTGCAATACTAATCCCGTGAAAGGCTCGCAGGGCAATTAACCAGGGAATGGATTGGATGAAGAGATATCCCAACGGGGCGATCGCGCTGACCCCAACGCCGATGAGCAATACCAATTGACGGCTGCGGCGATCGGCTAAGTTCCCCAAGCGAGTCCGCGACGCCAACAGTCCGATGGCAAATGCCCCCATCACCAAACCCACTTGTTGCTCGGTGCCACCAACAAACTGGACGTATAACGGCAACGTGGGCAGCAAGGACGCCATCCCCGCCCAAAACAGCAATCCCGAGGTAAATAACACCCATAAGCTGCGTTTTCGTTGTCGATCGAGCGTTCCGAAGACCTTCATCACCCCTCTCCTTTCCGCGTAGTTGCACCTAGAAATGACCCAGAAGAATACAGACGTAAGCGCTACACGCTGGCTGCGCCTACGGGAGTTACAGGAGTAAGCGCTACGCGCTCTTCGCTTGATTCTGAATTCTGAACTCCTCTCTATCCTAATTCGGATCGACGGATATTGTGAATTAATGTTAAGCCGATTCTCCCTCGAACCGATGCCAGATGGGCGTCGGCATAAGATTAAAGTGATAGCAGTTGCCAGGAGTGCCCTTCGACTATAGCCAATACTGCAATTTTCACCCCTCAATCTTTTTCCTTCTGCCCTCTGCCCTCTGTCTTCTGCCATAGCAGTTCCAGGTGGCGGCAATTCCCCAAACTCCCCCAAACCTGAGACAATCGATTAAATTCAGACCTGTCGGCATCCGTGCCGATCAACTCCAAATTATCTAGGGCGAGATATCTCCATGAGTGTTTCTTTGGTTAACGTCGCTAAATACTACAAAGGCTTACCCCATCAAGACGAAGCACTGCGGCAACTTCAGAAGCAAATTGAAGAAGTGCTGCCGGAAATTCTCGATGAGGAATCCGAATTCGCCAAAGCCTGGAGAAGTCCCAGTTGGCTACAGCCTCCCATTCGAGATGCCGCCCCACAACCCACCTCCTCCCCAACGCCCCAACTGCGTCCCAGTCCCACCCAAGGAATCCTCAGTTCCCCCGCACCTCAACCCCGTCCCACAGCCAGTCCGGGGGCGATCGCCACGCCCCCCATACCGGGAACCAATACTCCGTCCTATGTCAAACCCGATGGCAGCGTCAATTTAGAGGTTCCCTACCTCAGCCAATTGGATAATGTGGAAAATCCAGCAGGCGCGTGCAACGTTACCAGCGTTGCCATGTGTATGGCTTATTTCGGTCATCCCATCAAAAATAGCAAGGGCGAACAACTCGAAGACGAACTGTATCGCTTCTGCCAGAACAACGGGTTATCGCGCCATTCTCCCCAAGATCTGCAAACCCTCTCCAAGCTGTACGGCTACGACTACAAACTCGATACGGCAGGTCGCTGGGAAGATATTAAATTGTGGCTGGCAGCCGGAAAACCCTGTATCATTCACGGCTGGTTTACCCGTTCCGGACATATCGTCGTCTTGCGGGGATATACCGATCGCGGTTGGATCGTGAACGACCCCTACGGCGAATGGTTTAGCTGGGGATACGACACTAGCGTCAGCGGCAAAGGCTTGCTCTACTCCTTCGGCATGATGGAAAGCATTTGCGGTCCGAACGGGACAATGTGGGTTCACTATTTCGATGGCAAACCCGTCGCCGCACCCGCACCCACCCCAACACCCGCACCCGCACCCAGACCGAAAACGGGGCTGACCCTGCAAGACATCTACAAAAACGGGTGGACGATTCCCATCGAGGAAGCCGCCCAAGATCCCACCCTCGTCCGCCAAATGGAAGTACGCCTCAAGGCACTGCGATTGATGTCGGGGGTGCCCGACGGGGTATACGGTCCGATTACCGAAGCGGCGGTCGTTCGCTTCGCCCAAGGTTTCAATCTCGATCCCACCAAAATCACCTTGGAATTTGCCAAACGACTGATCGAATCGCGAGACATTCCGGGATACAATCCCGCTAAAGAGATTATCAATTCCGCGATCGTGGCGGCAGTTTTAGATGCCCCCAGCAGCGACGTGAATACTTACCTCCCGTCCTTACTCGATGCCTTAGAGAAAAAAGGAATTTTAGACAAACCGACGCTAATTGCGGCACTGGCAACCATCGGCATCGAAACGGGTGGATTTCGACCGATTAACGAATACGGCGATCGCCAGTATTTTACCGAAATGTACGAAAGTCGCGACGATCTGGGCAATACCCAAAGGGGCGATGGAGCCCGATATCACGGGCGCGGTTTCATTCAACTGACCGGGCGCGCCAATTATCGCTACTACGGTCGCAAGTTGGGCATTCCCCTGGAAGAAAACCCCGAATTGGCGTTAGACCCTAAAATTTCGGCTCAAATTCTCGTCGAGTATTTTTGGGATCGGGAAGTCGATCTGCTGGCTCAAGATGGCGATTGGCGCGGCGTCCGCCTCGCTGTGAACGGCGGCTACAACGGCTGGGATCGATTCTGGGCTCTCGTGCGGGACTTTCAATATTATATGAGTTAGTTATTAGGGGTTTGGAGTTTGGGGTTGGTCATTTGTCATTTGTCATTCGGGATTGGGAGTTTGGGGTTTGGGGTTGGTCATTAGCAAACATCTGCTCCCCCTGCTCCCCCTGCTTCCCCTGCTCTCCCTGCTCTCCCTACCTTCCTTCCCTCTCCTGAACTCCTGAACTCCTGAAAAATGACGACTTGGTATGGAATCTTGCAGCGTCACCGGGCGATCGCGGTGATTCGTGCGTTTGACTTCGATCGCGGCGTTTGTATGGCGAAAGCGGTGGCGGCTGCGGGGATGCGACCGATCGAAATTAGCTGGAGTAGCGATCGCGCTGCCGATTTGGTGGAAAAATTGCGATCGGAATTACCCGAATGTACCATTGGTGCGGGAACGCTGTTCGATCGCGATCGGGTCAAAGAGGCGATCGCCGCTGGCGCTCAATTCCTCTTCAGTCCCCATACCGACCCCGAGATGATTCGGACGGCACTGGATGCGGACGTACCCATGGTTCCCGGAGCGCTATCGCCGACGGAAATCGTCACCGCTTGGCACGCGGGAGCCAGTGCCGTGAAGGTATTTCCCATTTCTGCCGTCGGCGGCGTCAGTTACATCCGCAGCTTGCAAGGTCCCCTGGGTCACATTCCCCTGATTCCCACCGGCGGGATTACCCCAGACAATGCCAAAGCGGCGATCGAGGCAGGAGCCCTAGCGGTGGGATTGGGCAGTTCCCTGTTCCCCAAATCTTATGTAGAAGCAGAAGATTGGGACGGCATTACGGCGATCGCTCGGAAGTTGCGTTTCGATAGTTCGGATCGATCGGACGAGTAGTATAATCAGCAGTCAGCCATCAGCCCGAATGGCAAACAAGCTCGTTCCTGTCGGGCTGGAGCTTTTGGGTTTTCGAGGTTTCGATCGATGATGCGTTCTTCCTGGGAGAGGGGAAGCTGACGCATTTGCATCAGGCGATCGAGATCTATGAGCGCAACGATCGATCGGCGAATTCACGACCCCCGTACGTCTATCCCCATCTCGTCACTAACGCCAATTTAAACGGCGAAGTCAAACTTATTACTTATTACTTAACTAGGCACTCGCTTTGCCAGTTTATCGGCAAGTGCTTCTCCTTGGTAAAAATGAAAGATCGCCGTTACCACTGAGACCACAAAGTAGAAGAAGCGAATACTCCAAATACAAATGGAAAACAAAGTAGACACGGTTTTGGGTTCAACACTGGCCACTTTTTCGATCGAGTTTGTAATTCGCGAATTCACGAGGTCTTTCACTTCAGACGCTTCTTGCATTTCCGCCGTTCTTGTGGGTAAAATCGGGTATTGAGCGGTATAGAGATAAAAGCCAAAAAAGCCTGAATTTCCGACGTGCTTTTCTAAATGATCGCTGGTCATTTGCACGGCGCGATCGCGAGTGATGCTTTCTTCCAGCGATACGGTATCGATCCACCCTTGATACCGAATAAAACTGCCCAAGCTAAAAATAATCGGTAACGCCACAATTAATACCGCCGCCCCGATGCGATGTCCGATTGGTTTCGGGACGAGCGCCGTTGCCACTCCCACGCCCATGCCCAAAATAGCAAACACCAGAATGTTCAATAATTCGCCGGTTTCCAAACCCCGTAACAGATCGCCGAGAATTTCCACTTTGTAGAGATAGTTCTCTGCCAAAATCGCGGTAAAGATGCGGCATCCAACGGCAAGTCCAATGGAAATGATGAGAACGATGACAAACAGGCAAGCGAATAAAAACGCCTTAATTCGATCGAAAAAAGGATTGGGCTTGGGTGGCGATGTCGTTTTAGTGGTTTTGGCAGAATCTTTCGCGGGTTTTGTCGATTTAGACACTCGAACCGGAGGCGTAATTGGGGCTTGAGAAATGGGTCTATCGCCATTAGAATCGATGGAGGAAGCCCCGTTTGAGGTATGACTAGACCCGCGATCAAGAACGACAACCTCTTGCCAACTGGGAGCTTTTTCCCCTTTTTTAAACGCTCGAATTCTCACGCGCCGAATGCGATCGATCTTCAATTTTGCCATGCCTTCGCGGACGAAATTGAGCAGAAACGTACGGCTGGGCGGTTCTGCACCCGAAGCGAGTATCGTCAGACAATCATCGATCGTGCTGACCACGACCGTAATTTGTTTCGCACGCAGCGATTGATTCATCAATTTCGCAATCGCTTCGGGGTCGCCTTGTCGGGCTAGGTCGAGGATGTTCGAGTTAACCATATTACTTTTGTTATTCTGCGAACGACTAGAGAAGCAAACGATCGATCGACAAGCTTATTTTCCAATATCTTCGTTCCAAAGTTGCGGAGAGTGCCCAATCAACTGTCGTCTCAACTGTTTGCACTCTTCGAGATCGAAATCCACAACTTCAACGCCGTGGAATTCCATCCACTGCCGCACCCCCGGAACAGTTGCCGACTCTCCAGCGCTCGCTTTCGGAATTCCAAATTGTACCACTGCCCCAGCACGCAGATAACCGGGCATCAAAGTCGAGGACAAAATGGTATCTTCATAGCTACCAATGCATCCGGCATTTTGCCAACACTCGATGTTGGCATGGGTGACGGAATCGCCATTCCGTACCCGTCGATGGTTTCCCCCATCGCCAATTCGTCCGCATTCGGCTGACACCGAAGCGATGGAAATTCCCCCTTCTGCCAGTCTGCCGTGGGCTGTGGCGATGGCTGCTGCCGCCATGAATTCATCCATCGATTTTCTCCACTGATCGGCACGACTTCCGGTAGTCTAGCGGAAATCGATCCCCATTAAACCATCCCAAGTGTCCAATCTTGGCAGATGTTGCGGTCGCTTTTTCCCAGAACAGTATTCTGTGTTCGATCGCCTAAATCCGATATTCAGATTTTATTAGACCTGCAAAATCCAAACCGAAGAAGGACAACAACTCATCAAACAAGCCGGTTTTATCCCCATTCGCTAAATGAAATACCAACGCACCATTCGCTTTCAAGATACCGACGCCGCCGGAGTCGTCTACTTCGCCAACGTCCTCGCCATTTGTCACGAAGCCTACGAAGCCTCCTTAGCAGAGAGCGGCATCGACTTGCGATCGTTCTTTCGCGATCCCGACTGTGCCATTCCCATCGTTCGTGCCAGCGTTGACTTTTTTCGTCCCATGTTTTGCGGCGACGTGGTTGCCGTTTCTTTCAAGGTTGTCGAACTCAGCGACAGCGAATTTGAAATCGCCTACGAACTCGTTGCTGCCGATAGCAACACCCCCACTCTTGCGAAGGCATTGACGCGCCACGTTGGCATCGAACCCACTCGCCGCCGCCGCCAATCGTTACCCCCAGCAATGCAGAAATGGTTACAAAGCTTAAAGTAAACGATCGCCCTCAACCGACTCTCGGTACACTGACAGAGAAGAAAGTCTGACAGCTTGTCAAACTTCGCGTTTCGGGCTGCTGGCTTTGACGAAATTGCAACACCCTCGACTTATGAAAAAGTTTAGTGCCTTAATTTTTGCCTTGGCGTTTGCCGTGTTTGCCTGCGCGACTTCCACTCCGGCAAATCCTCAAACCCCTGCATCGGCGATCGAAATTTCCATCAATCTCACCGCACCCGATGGCATTGGCAAAAATATCGGTTCGGTACGGGGGGAAGATACCGAGTACGGCTTGTTGCTGACCCCGAATTTAACGGATTTATCGGCGGGGATTCACGGGTTCCACGTCCACCAAAATCCCGACTGCGGTCCGGCAGAAAAAGACGGCAACACCGTGCCGGGATTGGCGGCAGGCGGTCATTACGATCCGGCGGGAACGGGCAAACACGAAGGACCTTATAGCGGCGAAGGTCATCTGGGCGATTTACCGCCTCTCATCGTCGGCGAAGACGGAACGGCAACCTTGCCCGTTCTCGCTCCTCGAGTCAAAGTGGCAGATCTCGCCGGACGCTCTCTGATGATTCACGCGGGCGGGGATAACTACTCCGATACGCCCCAACCTCTGGGTGGCGGGGGCGCTCGAGTTGCCTGCGGCGTCATTGCAGCGGGAAGTTAGCCCGTTCATTTGTAGGGGCGCAAGGTTTGCGCCCTGGATTTGGAGCCAACATTTAGGGATTTCAGATGACGATCGCCCGTTTTCGGTGTCGATTTTAGAGAAACAGGAGCGCTCGATCGAATGTTTGGATTGAATGTTGGGGTTCAATATCGATCCCCCACCCCAGAAATCGAAATTCGATCGCCTCTTGATTTCTTCGATTTGACATGATACTATATTTATAATGGAAAAGGTGCGTCCATATAACTACTCTTCACCCAGTTTCAGATTCATCTTGTGCATCGCTCTACACTTGAATGAACAGCTACGATGAAGCGCCACCAAATCATCGCGATTGAAGGGAATGACCCCCCGATTTTGTTCCATTGCAAAGCGCAAAACTGGGTCATCGGGAACGCCTTGATCGGCATCAGCCCAACTAAAAACCCAGATCGATCGACTCTTTTCCTTCTGCCTTCTGCCCTGGAACCCTCTGCTTTCTTTTGCTATACAATAAACGCAGCAATCCCAGTCAGAGATTTCGATCGATGAGCGTGCAATTCAAAGTATCCGATATGGCGTGTTCGGCTTGTGCCAATACGATCGCCCAAGCCGTGAAACAAGTCGATGCCCAAGCCCAAGTCGAAACCGATTTAACCGCCAAAACCGTGACCATCGCTACGCAACAGCCCGCAGAAGACATTAAAAAGGCGATCGTGGAGGCTGGGTATACTGTAGAATAAATCAGCTTTATCGGGGCAATTTCCGGCGCAAATCGTCAGAGCGATCGCGGCGGCGACGCCATAGGGGAACGACGCCCCCACTAAAGACCAACAACCCCAAGGTCGAAGTGGGTTCGGGAACGGGGATGGGTTCCGGTGCGACTGTCCCTAACGTTCCCCCTTGTACGAAGACCGCCGAATCAAAAAAGTTGTCGCCGATATCGGCAATTTCGATCGTCAGAGTATTGCGTGCATTTTGTTGTAACGATCCTTCAAAACCGAGAACTTTCGTATAGCCATCGAGACGAGTTAAGGTATTGGGTGCGGCGGGGCTATCGATGTAGTCAGGGTGATACAAGGCGGGTGCGTCGGAGTCGGGAACGAGATGGTTAATCGTCACCGTTTGACCGTCGCTCAATTGGGCTAAGTTTTGACCGTTGAGTAACAGTTTAAACGAGTCGTTAAATCGATTTCCCCCAAATTCAACAAATTCTTCCGATCCGAAAACATAGTTAAAAAAGAGGCGATCGACGGTGGCATCGGCATCAAACTCTAGGGTGAGGGTAATGCGATCGCAAAATTGATTCGTCACGGGATCGCACATCCCGTTCAGATTCGTACTCAGATCTGCCAATGCCACTTTCGTGCCGTCCGGGAGAGTTTCAAAGCCGCGATCGATCCGATTTTCTCCCGGTAAATCGGCAACTTTGCCCGTACTTAGAACTACACCCATTTGCAACCCAAAGGGATCGTCGGCAAACGTGCCAAACCCTCGCCCATCCCCCGACAGCGACAGATTGAAATTGCTGAGTCCGGCGGTATCTCCGAGTAACGTTGTCAGCAAGCTATTGCTATTTTGGGTGGGGGTTACCGTAAAGGCAGATGCCGTTCCGGCAACGCTCCAAAATCCGATAGTGGCGGCAGCCAGTTTGTAGATGCGTTTCATCGATCGAGTCCTTAGCTTGAAAAGTCAAGAGTCTAGGTATTTGCTCGGAGTTTTTTTAGGATTTGAAAAAGCTTTAAAAAAAGCGAGTTTATGTGATGCTTTAGTAAAAATAGAAAGACGAATTGATTTTAAATGATGGCAAATCGAGAGGCTGGAAGGCGCTCTCGATTTGCCATTTTCCCGCGCGAACCCACCTCTTCTTTTGTAGCATTTCCAGCCACTCTCCGATCGATCTTGACCGTAACTTGACAATCCTTCTTCTGGCAAACCAAGATAGTGCTATGGATCGAGTTCAACCCCCGCTAGCCTTTATTCCTCCAAACTTCAACCCTTGGGTCTGGCGTTGTGCCAAACTAGCATTACCCTTTTGGCGGCGATCGCGGGCGGCAATTCGAGACGTGCGGGCGGATAACATCGATCGCCTCGCGGAACTTTACCAGCAGTTTCAATCCGGAAAAATCCGCTTGATGGTCGCATTTCGCCATCCCACCGCCCGCGATCCCCTCTGTTTGGCGGAGTTAATCTGGAATTTGCTGCCCCGAGTTGCCCGAGAACGGGGAATCGACTTACAATCACCGATCCATTTCCATTTCATTTACGATCGCGGCATTCCCCTGTGGGCGGGCTCGTTTGTGGGGTGGGGCTTTTCCCAACTCGGCGGTACGCCCATCCATCGGGGAAAACTCGACTGGGTAGGACTGAAATCGGCACGCGACCTCTTCGCCAACGGTCAGTTTCCCCTGGCTGCCGCACCGGAAGGCGGCACTAACGGACACAACGAAATCGTCAGTCCTTTGGAACCGGGGGTGGCGCAGTTGGGATTTTGGTGCGTGGAAGATCTGTTGGCAGTCGGACGATGGGAAGAAGTGTGGATCGTCCCCTTGGGCATTCGCTACAGTTATATCGATCCCCCCTGGCAGGCGATCGAATCTTTGTTGGCGCAACTGGAAGCCGAAATCGGACAGTCTTCCCAACCCCTACCCGCCACGGCAACCCGAGAAGAGATCCTCTACCATCGCCTCTTCGGATTGGGGAGCAATCTTTTGGTGCGGATGGAGCAATTTTACCGTCGTTTTTACGATCGCCCCCTCCCTGCCGATGCCGCGTTGCCGGGTTCTAACGAAGAATTAGCCAATCGCTTGCAGGCATTACTCCACGAGATGCTAACCGTTGCCGAGGAATTCTTTCATCTGCGTTCCAAAGGCAATTTTATCGATCGCTGTCGGCGGTTGGAACAGGCGGGATGGGATCGCATTTATCGCGAAGATGTCGATCGACTCCAGGCACTCTCCCCCATCGAACGCAGTTTAGCCGATCGAGTGGCGGAAGAGTCGAATTTTCACATCTGGCATATGCGGGTGGTGGAAAATTTTATCGCCGTAACGGGCAGATACGTGCGGGAAAACCCCACTGCCGAACGCTTTGCCGACATGAGTTCGATCTTGTGGCAAACTACACGCCAGATCCAAAATCGATCGTCGAGTCGTCCCCCCCGACTGGGGGAACAACGGGCACACCTCACCGTCGGCGAACCCATTTCCGTCACCGCACGATGGGAGAGTTATCAGGGCAATCGCCGCCGTGCCAAACAAGCCGTTGCTGACTTGACAGAGGATTTGCAGGTGGCACTGGAACGGACGATCGACCCCATTCCTTGTGTTGGCAAATAGGGGAGGCTTTCTTGAGCAGGGGGGAGCAGGGGAAGAAGAGTAGAGATCGACAACCAACCCCAAGCCCCAAATAACCAATAACCAATAACCCATTACCCATCCTCACCGGAAACTGTCCGCTCCCGTACTTCTAAAACGATCGCATCTGCCAAATTCGCTCGATCGAGCAAAACCTCACTCAAGTCTGCCTTTGTCAAATCCGCGCCGCCCAAGTTTACCTCAGTTAAATCAGCTTTTTTTTAGCCGAGCATTGGTGAGAATTGCTCCCACCAACTTTGCCCCTTTCAAGCTCGCGCCCATGAGGTTCGCCCCGGTTAAATTGGCGATCGCCAGTTTCGCCCCATCGAGAATCGCCCCGCCCAGATCGGCGCCCACTAACTGCGTCCCAATCAAGTCAGCATTTCGCAAATCCATGCCGCCTAACTGAGCGCCCGTCAAGTCAGCACCCGCCAAACTCTCTCGTCCCGGTGCGTATCGCCGCACCAACTCCCCCATCTCCGTCCGTTCCATCGGCTTGGAGGGGGGGCGATCAAACGTCAAGTTCAGCGTCTCCCCACTGCGGATCGCTCGATCGAACTCCGCATATAAAGGATAGTTTCCCACCCCACTGACGCGCACCCAACCGATCGATCGCGTCAGTGCCACCGCCAACTGATTTCGCAACTGCGGGTTGCTTTCCCCCTCCGCCACCCGATCTAACCCCACGACGTATACCATCGGCGCTTCGTTACCTTTGGCGCGAGACACCCGCGAGACGGTGACGCCGCCGACGCACCAAAAGCGATCGCGATGCCGCACGCCAGAACTTAATTGATTGCACTCTGCCATCGTGGGGATCAAAATATCGATCCCGCGATCGATCAGAAATTGGGCGACGTAGCGTTCCAACTTCCCCACCTCATAGGCTGCCCCCAACACCACCACCAAAATATCCCGACTGGGGCGCAAACCATCGTACTTTAAATTGTGCCACAGGCGATCGGCAAGGGCGTTTAACTCGTCTTGGCGCGATCGATAGGCTTCAAACTCCAGAACGGGAGTGTTCCAGAATTGGGGAATCGGGTTCAGCGAAGCTGGGCGAGGACGGTGTAGCTTGACATACTCACCGCCCTAAAGGATCGGTGATTCTTTACGTTTCATTGACGGAAGCAACCGAGGTTGTCTTACTCTGTCTCGACGTACATTTATAGTC
>DVED01000084.1 GCA_015295945.1 Oscillatoriales cyanobacterium M59_W2019_021
ATCGCCTAAAAAATTAGAGGCAATTTATTAACCCGCTCTAGACCTATTGGCGGTGCAAACATAAGCTAAAATTCATGAAAATGAAACAGCCCTGGGGGACTATAGGGGGGTCTGCCGGGACAACCACGGGAAGATTGCCCCGGAGCGAAATTTCACAATTCAAATCCAATAAAAACACTACATGAAATCTAAAATTTTTCGAGTTTTGCCGTCTAAACGAAAGATTGAAACAGGGTCAGTCCGATGCCCACTAACGAGCCGATTAGTAAACTTAAAGTTCCTAACGTACTAATTCCAAATCCCAGGGTTCGCTTTTCCGCAGCTTGATAGTATCCCCAGGCAAATAAAATGCGTCCGACGATCCAAACCGCGCCAATTCCCGCGCCCCAAACCGGACTGACAAAGGAAGAAAACAACCATAAAGCGGGCAGAAATAGAATGAGTTGTTCTAAGGTATTTTGCTGCACCCGTACCACACGCTCGAAATTGGGATCGCCCGTCATTGCGGGGGGCTGAACTTTGTATTTCATTCGCGCTCTACCGACATTGATCGTCACGACAAAATACACGATTAACGCGAAAATTGTGATTAAACTCGTCCAAGGTGACATAACTGTTGAATTAGATTTGACGTTGAGGGATTGCGAGGTCAGCGATCGGCTATCAGCTAACGATGACCGATTGCTGACGTTATAAGTTAACAGAGTTAACTCGACGATCGACCTTTTTATTATAGCTCGAATTGACTGAATAAATCCCTTCTGCCACGCCAGTTGCTCCACTTTTCTTGGGAAATTGCTCCCCTGCCTTTCTCGATCGACTTAAAATCGCAAATCGTAACGAAATTGAATCGCATCGAATTCGTAATCGTAAATGGTCGTTAGCGAGGAATCTTCCGTGAGATCGTAAACCGCTTCTACCTGACCGATCGGGAAAACTCGTAAATCTCGCAGCCCCACTTTTTGCCCCCAATTACTCACAAAATCTTCAATATCAAAAAGGATATTATCGGCATAAGGTTGAACCACAAATCGTAATAATGCAAACTGGACTAACTCATCGCCTTGAAGTTGGGCAATCTCTTCAAAACTGGTCAACAGGCTATTTCCCAACAAACCCACAATTTCGCTGTCGCTGCGTTGGGGGATGCTGGTTAAAGTTACTGCCCCCGAACTGAAATCATTGGTCTCGGCAATGGATGCAATTAATTGTTGTGCCGTACCTTGGACGTTGACCAAAATTTTAATTTGTTCCGGTCGGACGGTGGGAATCACTTCGGGGGCGGGAACTTCGGTTTCCGTGCGATCGCGCAATCGACTGCGGCGATCTTCAAAAACGATCGTTCCCAACTGTAAGTTTAACGTAGGGTTCAACAACCCTTGTTCTGGGAAAAATTCAACAGTTTGCGGATAGTCGCGAGTGACAAAGAAACGGTTGTTAAAACTACCATTAAAACCGCCTTCAATCCCTGCCACATCGAAGAGTCTAATGACCCCCCGCGTCAGTTGAAATTTACCTTCAGGTTGCAGATCGAATAACGGACCGTTGACCGTCACACCACCGCGAACCCGAACATCTAAAATGGGGGATTTAACCACACTAAAATCGTCACCGATTTCTAAGGTAAAATTATCGAATTCGGGAACGATGAGGGGAGTTGTCTCGGTTTGAGGAGACTCGGTTGCCACCAATGTAGCATCGCTGTTTCCGCCCACTGTAGGAACGATCGCCCGACCCTCGGCAACCGCAATATTACCACCAATCACAGGCATTATCGCTGTCCCCGTCACCTGTACCCGCCCTGCCACTTCGCCCCGGAACAATCCTTTAATATCCAATTCCCCGCCATCTTCCCCATTAATGGCAACGGTTAGCGGATTTTCGACCGCCTCCGTAAGTAAGGTGGGTAAATCTCCCGTCACCATAAGGGTGCTACCGCCAAAGTTGCCGACCAGAATGGGTGTGGGGTTGCCCGCAATTACCCCCTCATCCAATTCCGACGGACACAGCAGTGGCAGTTCGCCCCCAGAATTCGCGTCTTCGGCAACATCCAAACCCTCCCCATCAAACACCGTGGAAATCCATTGCGGGTCGGCAACGCAGATGCGATTGAAATTGAACGCCATCGCCCCATCTAAGGTTAACGCTTCTTTCACGTAAGGCGTTTCCAGAGTCGCGTCCGCTAACCGAACTGCTCCGTGGGCGTTTAACGTCCTCAGCAACTTGGAGACCATATTGCCCTCCAAATCCAGCAATGCCCTCGCGTCTAAATCCAGTCGGACTTCACCTCCCATCCATTCTATTTGTCCGTTGGTGAACAGGGGCAAAAATTGCGTCGCCTCCGTCCCCACTTTCGCTTCGAGAGTCACGACATCGTTTTCTTGCGGGATTGGCGGGTACGGAACCTCTGCCGTGATTTCGACGTATTCCGGGAGAACGCTAGCAAATACGAACTTATCCTCATCGGTATCGTAATTGAACGATCCTACAAACGCATCCAACGGTTTGCCTTGCCAACTAGCATCGACGAAGTTGACTTCTCCCCGAAGTTGGGGATTGCCCCGCGTTCCCCCTAAATTTGCCAGCAAGTTGATGTTACCTTGGGCCCCTTCGGGAATGGCGGCGAAGTTGCCGATGGCATCTAGTGATAGATTTTCCACCCGCAACTGTCCCGATTGGGCGGTGGGGGACGCTTGACCTGCGAAGTACGCTACTGCCCCCTCGACTTCCACCAAAGCGGGATTCACCGTCACCGTTTGGTTTTCCAGCGTTCCCCGGACATCAATTCGATCGATCTCGATAACTTGACGGGTTTGACGACTAACCGTTTCCCCAACAACCACCTCATCCGGTTGCGTCGTCCACAACCAATTTTCCGCTTGGAAGTCAAAGTTGGCGTTGGGATTGCCGACGGTTCCGCCAAACGTCACCTCGGCATCGTAGAGTCCGGCGATATCCAGTTGGGTGGGGATACTCGCCGTTTCTAGTTCCGCCACCCGTTGTTGCAGGAGATAGTTAATTTGGGCAAAAAGACTGAGTTGGGCAAACAGAGAACGGTTGGGAAGTCCCACAGAGGGTAAGTCGAGATCTTCTGCCGACAGGTAAACGGGGCTAGAAATGCCTCGTTGCAAGTCTTCGATGGTAAAAAATTGGGCGGCGGTGAGTAAGTCTTGAACCCGACCATCGGCAACGGTAATGCGACCTTGGATGGGACTCGCTGCTAAATCGAAATTACCCGCCAGTAGTTTATCGATATCGAAGGCGATACTGGCATCCGCTTGATAGAGACTTTCTCCCAGTTGGAAGCGACTATTCTCCAGTCGGGCAACCCCATTTTTATAGGAAAACTCTCCCGTAAAGTTGTCCGCTTGCAAATATCCCAGGAAAGGATTGAGTAATTGAGCCCGACCTTCGGTTTCCAAAGTCAACAAATTGACCGCAACTTCTGCCGATGCCGTTCCGCCCACTGTCCCTTGAATTCCCGCTTGGGTGGCAGGGGCAATGTTGAGTAATGCCAGATCGAAGTTTTCTAATTCCACATTGAGAACGTCGCCGCGTCGCTGTCCTCTGGCGAGGATAGGAATTTCGCCTTGTCGCAATTCAAAGGAGGTGGGAAGATAGGGGGCAAGGCAAGCTTCGCCGCGAGTACAGGGTTCGAGTCGGGCGGCAATAACATCGCGATTCCCCCGTAAATTTAAGGCAATTTCTTCGCCAGAGTTTACAATCACATCTCCGACTAAGCGAGGTTCAAAGGCAATATCGTTAAACTGGAAATTATTGAGGGCTAAATCTCCTGTTAAGTTGACATTTCCAGGGGCTAGGGGATTGGAAATTAAGTTGCGTCCGCGAATTCGACCGTCAAAGGCGATCGCCCCATCGATACTCACATGATCCGGTAGCGAAGCTTGCCCGAACGATGCCGCTGCAATTAAGGTTTCGAGCGGTAACGTTTGGGTATTATATCGGGTAGCAACCTTGAGGTTAACGTTAGCGATATCTAAAGTTGCGGTGGGATTTGCTAAGACGATCGATCCGTTGGTTGAGAAAAATTCTTGCCCTAACTGAAGGGCAACGTTATTAACCTCTACAGGAATAGTTTGTAAGGCGAGTAACGAATCTAGAGTACCCGCGAGATCGACTTGGGTATTTAGCGGCGGTAAATTGGTATTTGGGGGAATTTTCTGACCCGTTGCCGATAGCAATGCGATGGTATTGAGTTGGTTCGCATCCATCGCCGTTTGCCATTGTCCGTTATTCAAATTCGCCGTAGTATTGACGATTCCGTCAGCAACCCCCAAGCGAACTCGGGCGGATGCCGTAGGATCGAGTTGGCTGAAATCCTGGGTTTGGGCGGCGGAAACCAGGGCATTTATCCCCGTTGTCGCGTTAATTTCACTGTTGAAAACGGTAACGGTAAGGGGAATAGCTGGGGCGATCTCATTGAGCGAAAATTGAGTGGTTGTTGCCGCAATATCCAACTGTCCGGCATTAGCAACAACGTTGGTATTCACGGTTCCTTCATTCACCGCTAATCGGGCATTTGCGCGGGCATTAATGGCACTAAAGTCCTGAGTTCGTGCCGCAGCAAGTAATGTGTTGGTAGAGGCAGATAAATTGAGAGTACTGTCAATTAAGGCAACATTCGCGGGTAAATTGGGAACGATCGAGTTTAACGAAACTTGACTGGCATTCGCCAACAGATCGACCGCCCCAGACCTCAATTTTGTATCGGTATTTACCGTCCCTCCATTCACATCTAACTGGGCAGTAACGTCGGCATTAATTCCCGTCACATCCTGCGTTTTTGCCGCATCCAGTAGCGTTGCTACCGAAGCATTTACATTCACCCGACTATCAATTAAGGTTGCCGAAACGGGTAAATCGGGAACGATCGAATTTAACGAAACTTGACTCGCATTCGCCAACAGATTGATCGCCCCATTGCGAACCGTCACATCGGCATTCACCGTTCCTTCATTAACACCGAGTTGCACGTTCGATCGCGCGGTTATCTGGCTGAAATCTTGCGTTTGTGCGGCGTTAATCAACGTCGCCACTGACGTATCTAGCGTCGTCGTACTGTCTCGCAGCGTTACCGATACGGGTAAATCTGGTGCTAAGTAATTTACCCCAATTTCCCCGGCATTGGCAACTAATTTTAAATTATTTCCCGCCAACCTCGCCGTCGTTTCTACCGTTCCTTCATTCACTGCCAATCGCGCATTTACCGTCCCATTTAACCCGCTAAAGTCTTGACTTTGCACCGCGCTTATGAGAAAATTAATATCGCTTTGAAAATTAAATTGGCTATCTAATAAAGCCACTGAGATGGGCAAATTAGGGATGAGGTTGTTAACCGGAATCTGTTGGGCATTTGCTGAAACATCTAAGCTGCCCGAATTTAATTGGGCAGTTGCCGCCACATTGCCCCCATTCACCGTCAAATCCAAATTTGCCGTCGCCCGAACCGCATTGGCATCCCAAGCATCCAACCGCCCCGTCAACAGCAACCGCCCATCCTGCAACGTTATCGGAACCGGAACCCCCAACGCATCCAACTGAACTTGAGAAATCGTCCCCGACGCCCCCAAATTCCCGCGATCGAAACTGGCATTAGACTCCACCCTGCCGCCGCCCAAATCCGCCCCAATCTGCGTATCCGCTTGTAAGGAATCCGGATCGAAATCATCCAACCGCCCCGATGCCGTTACATTTAAAGGAGCAATTTGTACGGGTAAAAAGCGATCGAGGGGTAAAGACGCACTGGTAATTTCCGCCTCCCACGTTTTCTCTTCCAAATTACCGCGACCCGTCGCAGCGATCGATCCTTCCCCAATTTGTAAAACCGTATCTTCTAAAAAGAAATCTTGTCCCTCTAACACCGCTTCTCCACTGCCCGAAATCGGCACAGTCGAAGCCACTTCTGCCCCCGGAAGCTGCCAAGATGCCCGAATATTCGGATCGTTTGCCGTTCCTTCCACCTCCACTTGTGCCAACAGATTCCCCACCCGAATATCCGCCGGAATTCCGTAAGGTTGTGCCAACGCATCTACGGGTAGCAACGCATCCGCCTCGAAATCCAATTGCAAATCTTCTAATCCCACCTCACCACGGGCAATCACTTCACCACCCGCCGCCGGAATCAAGCGTAACTCGTCTAATTTTGCCTGCGATAAATTCCCCGAAAAATTCGCCACTAACTCCGCAATTTCCGTGCGATACTCCTGCGGAGTCGCTTCGCGATCGACTTGTAAAATTCCCCCATTTTTCAGCGTTCCCGAAACTTTAGGATCGTCAATTTCTCCAGTAATATTAACATTCGCTTTTAACGTTCCCGCCACCGCCACCGGAACCTCCGCCGGAACCAATTCCAACAAAGAAGCGATCGCCACTTCCGGAACATTTACCTTCACATCCAGCCCCGATTTCAACCCCGCAGTTCCCGTCACCACCGCCACCAAATCGCCCAATTGACTGCGTAATTCATCAATGCGAACCGACTGTCCCTGAAACTGCAACAATCCCTTCGATGTCAAACTTTCCGCCAAAGCATCCGCTGTCACTTCCACATCTTTCAATTGGAGAACACCGCGAACTTCTGAAGATTTCCAATCTTTTAAACTCGGTAAATTAACATTTAAATTACCTTCGATAATTCCTCGATCAACCTTAACCGGAAACTCCGCCAAAAACGGATTCACTTCTGTTAGCGATAAATGCTGCATTCGGGCGATCGCTTTGGTAGCGATCGTATCAACCAGCGTTTCCCCTTGAACATCTAACTTTCCCTTGCCAACTTTAACATCAGCATCGTATCGCACCCGCTTATTTTTATCCCGCAACCGAACCAGGCTATTTAAACCCAACTCAAACTTCGACTTTGCCCCATAGGGAACTAGCACGATTTCCCCATCTTTAATCCGAATATCCGACTGAATATCGATCGGCAACTCCCCCCCTTCCGGCAAATCCAACTCTAAATAAACCCAATTTCCCGCCTTATCCTGGACCGCCGAAACTTTAGGATTGACAAATGCAATCTCTAAAGGCAGCTTTTTCGAGACTAAAGGCAAAGGATTGAAACCGATTTGAATTTCCGGAATTTCAATTTCTGCCCGATCTCTTGGCTTTTCCCCTGCCGTTGCTTCCTTCCCCGGCAAAATCGTCGTTTTCCCGATATTTAACCGCGTTAGAAATGGGGATAAATATGTAACTTTCCCTACCCGAACATCCCGTTTCGTAATTTGCTGGAGTTGAGTTTCTACCAATTCGGGTAAATAGCGAATCACCAACACCCGCACCCCCACATACGCCCCCACCCCCGCCAAGCCGAGAATCCCCAACCCAATTATCGCCGGACGCCGCCAACGGTAGAGGCGATCGCCAGATGCTTCAGGTGGCAGATTTTCCTCCGGAGACGGTTCGCGATTTTCCGGAGAAGAATTCGGCGGTTCGTTCGTCATATCAGCCTCCTAATGGTCAGCGTCCGATTGTGTGCGATTAGCGTTCGCGGTTTTCTATTTGCCGACTCGATTTGACAATGGTGTACAACATTTGGATAACGCCTCAGCGTCCGCATAAACACTGTCAAATGCCTCTGAAGTAATATACCCTGTATCCCTAAGAAGGCATAGCCAATATTGGGTTTTCAAGCACTCTCGATCGGCGATCGACATTTTTGCCGAAAATTCAGCTTTAGAAATCGCACCATTCGCCTCGGCAATATTTGCCCCAATACTCGTTCCGCTTCTCAAGAGTTGCTTCGATAAAATAAACTCTTTTTTTTTGGGAACAAAGATATTGATAGGCGTTGACCATCCGAATTGCAAATTTATACGCTTTATCGTAAACTTCACTTCTCACAACTCACCGATGACTGGTCACGAGTCATTTGGGGTTTGGGGCTTGGGGTTGGTCATTGCTAGTTGCTAGTTGCTTTCTGCTCCCCCAGCTCCCCCAACTCCCCCTGCCATCCCTGAACTGGTCACTAATTCCCAAAATGCGCGATTTGTATCCCCCCATAGAACCGGATCTTACAGGTTATTTGCAAGTTAGCCAGTTACATCGGATATATTTTGAGCAATCCGGCAATCCGGACGGCAAACCCGTGGTCTTCCTCCACGGCGGACCTGGCGGCGGCAGCCAACCCGTTTATCGGCAATATTTCGACCCCACCCTGTGGCGTATCGTCCTCTTCGACCAACGCGGGTGCGGTCGCAGTACGCCCCACGCCGAACTGCGGGAAAACACCACCTGGCATTTAGTTGCCGACATTGAAACCCTGCGGGAACATCTGGGCATCGACAAATGGACGGTATTCGGCGGCAGTTGGGGCAGCACCCTCGCCCTCGCTTACGCCCAAACCCATCCCACCCGCACCCAAGGCTTAATCTTACGCGGGATCTTCATGCTGCGACGCAAAGAATTGCAGTGGTTCTACTAAGAAGGAACCAGCTATATTTTCCCCGACGCTTGGGAGGCGTACCTCGAACCTATTCCCGAAGCCGAACGCGGGGATCTCATCGCCGCCTACTACCGCCGCCTCACCCACCCCGACCCCCAAATCCGCACCCAAGCCGCCCGAACTTGGTCGATTTGGGAAGGCAGTACCAGCAAGTTATTCCCCGACCCCAACGCGGCAAATCATTTCGGAGATCCGAAATTTGCCGAGGCGTTTGCCCGAATTGAATGCCATTATTTCGTCAACGGCGGCTTTTTCGATGCCGAAGACCAACTGTTAAGAAATGTCGATCGCCTTCGCCACATTCCCGGCGTTATCGTTCAGGGACGGTACGATGTCGTCTGTCCGATGGTGACAGCTTGGGAATTGCACCAATCGTGGGCTGAAGCCGAATTTATCGTGGTTCCCGATGCCGGACATTCCATCGCCGAACCGGGAATTCGCAACGCTCTGATTGAAGCTTCCGATCGCTTTGCCCGCTTATAGTTGCTCGATCGCCCTACCCACCCCTTTGCAGAAAACTGAAAAGGGGGAGTTCCTAAAAGTGTCAAAGGCTAAAAACTCGATCGCCAAATTATCTTTTGTGCCACTTGAAATATTGGCGATCGGATGATTCCAAATTAATCCGAATTCGGTCATAGTAGAAGTATGAGGAAAGGCAAACAAAAGCCAAACCTAATGACTACATTTATTGATCTCGTTGTCAATCTTGACTGGCGTTATTTTAGGAAACTTCTCAAATACTTCATCGAAACTTTATACAAAAGAGTCGATCGCAACCCAGTCCAGCTTGACTTCAACCGACGGATCGCCCCATTTATAAAAGGTCTGATTATCCAAATTCAGTTATCTCAACGACACCAGGAGTAACCTCTTATGAACCGCAATAAAGTTTTCCCCATCTACTCCGAAAAAGACAAAACCGTTAATTTGGGTTACTTTACTAACGAAATTTTTTGGAACCTCTTACTGCGCGAGCAACTCGATAAAGCGTACCAAATGAACGCACCGAAAACCCCCGATCGTCGGATCGTCAATCGGTAAAACCTCCATCCAGACGATCGCCTCAGCCGGTCTCCTTTTAAAGATTTCACCTCCTAATTGACTTGTGATGATGTGCCTTCTCCCGCCAATCGGCGGGTTTTTTTTGGCGATCGCGTAGCATTAAGTAATCAGTAATAAGTGGGGGTTTGGGGTTGGGTGTTGGTTATTTGTGATTGGCTGTTCGTTATTGGTGAATTCCCATCACCCATTACCCATTACCCATTACCAACCCTGACGCTACAATAAATCGAACACCCTCCATCGACAATCGCGCACTATGACCGAGTTGCCCGTCGAATTCTCTACCTCCACGCCCCTAGACTATCAAGGCATCTATCCCTGTCCGATTTGCCGTCGCGGGCGGATTTCAGCGATCGCCTTAATGGACGCCTTCGGTTGCGACGTTTGCCACCACATCTTCACCGCCAACTTACCCAAACAGTCTTTACGAGTTGCCGATACCTCTCCTCCCCTGAACTGGCGTTGGAACGGCAAAAAATGGCAACCCAGCCATCGGGATGGCGTTGAAATCAATCCATCGGTGTGGCTGGTAGCAGTTGCCTTCGTGTGTCTCCCCACGACAATCGTTTCCCTAGCAGCGTATACCTTTCCGCCGTTACCGGGCAGTTCCTGGCAGTGGTTTTCCTGGGCTTGGGTGGGGTTGGCATTCCTCTCCCATCTGGGGTGCGTCGCGTGGTTGATTTTAGAGTACTATGAAGTCCCGAGTCTGATGGCACTGAGACAGAGTAGTTCCACGCAACAGCTTCCCGTTCGGCAGTATCGGCTCGATCGCTAAATCCGTCGATCACAATCCTTCTCGCATCTAGTCCATGAAAGTTGGCGTTTCTCCCCCCTCCACATCCGTCGGTCGGTTTCTCCCCGGCGTTTCCATCATGGATCGCTACATCATCGGCGAACTGATTCCCCCCTTTCTCTTCGGCGTGGGGGCGTTTTCTTCCCTCGGCGTTGCCATCGGCACGGTATTTCAACTGGTTCGGGAACTGGCGGATAACGATATCTCTTTGGGACTCGCCCTCAAAGTCTTCGCCTTGCAGCTTCCCTACTATATTTCCCTATCGCTGCCCATGTCCATGCTGCTAGCCGCCTTACTCGGTTACAGTCGCCTTGCCAGCGATAACGAAATTACAGCCCTCCGCAGTTGCGGCATCGGATTGTATCGATTGGTGCTTCCGGCGATTTTGGCGGGTCTGATCGTCACGGGGGCGGCGTTTACCCTGGATCAGGTTATCGTTCCCGCCGCCCACTACGAAGCCACCCAAACCCTCGATCGCGCCTTGAAAGGGGAAGCCACGGTTTTAGGGGAACGTAATATTATTTACCCCGAATTCGGGAAAGTCAAACGCAACGGCGATCGCGAAGCGTCTCCGAAGGAGAATCGCATCGAAACCTTAATCCGACTGTTTTACGCTGAAGAATTCGACGGCACGACCATGCGGGGGTTAACCATTCTCGATCGCTCCCGTCCCGGTTTCAACCAACTGATTCTCGCCGAATCCGCCAACTGGAACCCCCAAGACAATATCTGGGATTTTAACAACGGCGTGATTTACGCCATCGCCCCCGACGGATCGTACCGCAACATCGTCCAGTTCGAGCATTATCGCCTCCCCCTCCCTCGCGCCCCCCTCGATTTCGTCCAGAACGATCGCGACTACGTGGAGATGAACATTCCCCAAACCCTGGAGAAACTCGCCCTCCTGCGGCAAAGCGGCAAACAAAAAGAAATTCGCAAAGCCTCCATCCGCCTGCAACAAAAATTCGCCCTGCCCTTTGCCAGTTTGGCGTTCGGCTTGATGGGAGCCGTGTTGGGCAGCCGTCAAGCCCGGACGAGTCGTGCTACGGGTTTCGGCGTGTGCGTCCTGATGATTTTTACCTACTACTTACTCATGTCCGTCGGCGATGCCTTGGGGTTGAGCGGCATTGTTCCCCCGTGGCTGGCAGCTTGGTTGCCCACCCTCCTGGGATTGGGCGTCGGCATGGCATTACTCCAACGTTCCGCTCGAATTTAAACATCGATCTCGTTCGATCGAAAATTCACAAATCGCGATCGCCCATCGTCTTAAGCATAGAACCGGAAAACGCGCAACCGATGCTCCCGATTCTCTTTGCATTACATGACTAACGATGGAGACTCGACCATGCCCGCGATCGCCCATTCCCCAGTTTTGACCCCCGAAACGACAACCGCTCCCGTTGCAGAAACCCCCTTACGATCGACCCCTAAAATCGACTTTCCCACCCTCAAACTCGGACAAGCGGGCGAAGCCGTTCGCTTCCTGCAACAACGCTTAAAAGCCTTCAAATATAACATCAGCTTTAACGGTCAATTCGGATTGCAAATCGATACTGCCGTTAAGCATTTCCAAGCCCATCACGGCGCTTTACTCGTCGATGGCATTGTGGGAGAAAAAACCTGGCAAGCCCTGTGCGAAAGCGTTCACGTCTACGGCTACTTCTTCGAGGCTGAATTCGTCCCGACAACCTACGCTTACGAAATCCATCTACCAACTTTGCGGCAAGGCGTCACCGGAAAAGCCGTGGAATGCTTGCAACTGCGCCTGCAAAATTCCGGTTACGAAATCGCCGTCAATGGCATTTTCGGCAGCAAAACCGAGAAAACCGTTATTACCTATCAAAAGCGGGCTGGGTTAGTTGCCGATGGCATTGTCGGTCGTCAAACTTGGCGAAAACTGGGCGAATAAAACTTAAGGGCGAAGCATTCGGATCGAAATCTTTGGGTTAAACCGATAACATATCGCCCGAATGCTTCGCCTTCGCCCGTACTAGGGAGTGCCACCAGCACGAAACGCACTCGATGAATCGCCCTATTACCTATTACCCATTACCAGACCTTCATCATCACTCAATTTGGAGATTGGAAAAATTATGACGCGCCACGGTCAAATGTCTTTACGGGATATCGTTCCCCCGCGATCGAAGTTTTACAACCAAGGGAAATTCGGCAGATTGTTTCCCACCTTACCCCCCTTTGCACCCGATCGCGAATCCGTTCGCCACGCCCTCCTAGAAATCGGCAAAGCGGGAGGCATCATGGATAAAGGCGATGCCGAAAATTTTGACAATCCCCGCCTGCCTTCCGGCTTTACCTTTTTTGGGCAATTTATCGACCACGACCTCACCTTCGACCCCACATCCAGCTTGGAACGCCACGTCGATCCCGAGTCGATCGAGAATTTTCGCACCCCAGTTTTCGAGCTAGATAGCGTATACGGCGCCGGACCCGAAGCCAATCCGTTCCTCTACGAAGGAAGAACTGGAAAATTTCTCATCGATGCCGGATTTCCCCGCGACTTGCCCCGCAACTCCGTCAACGTTGCCCTCATCGGCGATCCGCGCAACGATGAAAACCTGATTGTTTCCCAGCTTCACTTCGCCTTCCTCAAATTTCATAACGCCATTATCGACAAATTGCACGTGGATTTTGAAGAAGCGCAACGGCTAGTTCGCTGGCACTATCAATGGATCGTTCTCCACCAATTTCTCCCCGCATTAGTGGGTTCTGAGGTCGTGGAAGATATTTTATTCCGGGGTCGTCGATTTTATCATTGGAAAAACGAGCCGTTTATTCCCGTCGAATTTTCCGTCGCTGCTTACCGTTTCGGTCACAGCCAAGTGCGACCCACCTTTAAAATTAACGATCGCCTCACAGCCCCCATTTTCGGCGCCCCCGGTTCTGACGATCTCTCGGGAAGTCGGCGAATTGACGACACTCGCGCGATCGATTGGCGCAACTTCTTCGCGATCTCCAGTAGCACCCCGCAACTGGGCAAGCGCATCGATACCACCCTCTCGAGTCCTCTATTCCGCTTGCCCTTCATCCCGCCGAATATGCCCAACAATCCCAGTTCGCTAGCACAGCGCAACCTATTGCGGCATTTGACTTTCAGCCTGCCTTCGGGACAAGCGGTGGCACGCGCCATGCACCTCGACCCCCTCACCCCCGGCGAACTCGCCGATTTAGCTGGGTTGAGTGTGGGGATGGAATATCGGACGCCGTTGTGGTTCTACGTTCTCCGGGAAGCAGACAAACGCGCGGGAGGTCAAACCCTCGGTCCAGTTGGCGGTCGCATTGTTGCCGAGGTCTTTATCGGGATGCTGCAGGGCGATCGAATGTCGTTCCTGTGCCAAGCACCCGCTTGGAAACCCACCCTCGGTCAACGGCAAGGAGAATTCGGACTGGTGGATCTCCTCGAGTTTGCGGAAGTGGTTTGACACTCCCCCCGCATTCTATGCGTGGGATTCTTGGTTCAACGAGACCACTTAAACTAGATACCTTGCAGTGTCTAGCCCAGAGGTGGGACTCTCCACGCCAGTTGCTCTACTTGGGGAAACTCCAAGACCGCACTGGCTCCCAAGCGACTTCGGGTATGCCCTACCCTAGTTGGATTACTCCAAGTTCTTTTTTTGATTTGAAACGATATGTCTCAAAAAACTGTTCGTCTAGCTCCTCTGAATCTTTTACCTACGGGTAATGGGTAATTGGAATTCACCAATAACGAACAGCCAATAACAAATAACCACTTATTACTTATTACTTAAATCGATCGGTGCTTGCGATCGAATGAAGTCGATAATTTCCGGCAATCCCACTTTCGTTTTCAAATTGGCAAAAACAAAGGGTTTGTCGCCGCGCATTTTCTTCGCATCTCGCTCCATAACGCCTAAATCGGCGCCAACAAAGGGGGCGAGATCGATTTTATTAATAACCAATAAATCGGACTTGGTGATGCCGGGTCCCCCTTTGCGGGGAATTTTGTCTCCGGCGGCAACATCGATGACATACACGGTGAGATCGACCAGTTCGGGACTGAAGGTGGCGGCTAAGTTGTCCCCGCCACTTTCGACAAAAATCAGATCGAGGGGGGTCAAGCGGCGTTCGAGTTCTTCGACCGCAACCAGGTTGATGGAGGCATCTTCGCGAATGGCGGTGTGGGGACAGCCTCCAGTTTCCACGCCAACGATGCGATCGCTCGATAAGGCTTGGGAACGGACTAAAAACTGGGCGTCTTCTTGGGTGTAAATATCGTTAGTCACCACGGCAATGGCATAGCGATCGCGCAGTGCCTTGCATAAGGCGTCTACTAAGGCTGTTTTGCCAGAACCCACCGGTCCGGCGATGCCGATGCGAAATGCACTCATGAATGCTTCCCAGTTTAAAAATGCCAGGACCCGGACTTGAACCGGGGACACGCGGATTTTCAGTCCACTGCTCTACCGACTGAGCTATCCCGGCGCGTATTCTCAACGCTTAACTATCCTAGCAAAGCGATCAAGGTTTGGCAAGGGGCGCGATCGCTTTTTTCGGGTGGAGGCGATACTCCCACAGAATCGCTACGCCAAAACGCTCCCTCCTAAGCGTGACCGTTCCGCGACGGCAACAGCCAACACAGCAAGGGCGTATAGACAATACAAAAGACGGTGAAGATTGCCACAACCCACAATCCATCGATCGAATTCGACGTCATCTCTATTTCCTCATCCGACAGGATCGCCAGTTTGTCAATTGACAAGCCAGCTTATCCCTTATATTGTGATTTGTCTAGATAAAAATCGTCGCTCTTTTGACAGAAAAGTTCAAAAAAGTTTGGGATTTTTCATGAATTTTTAAATCTTTTAAAATCCTCTGAAGAATGACTTTTAGTCCATTTTAATGGAGTTAGGCTCTTAGCCGGGAACTTAAGTTCCCGGCGGGACGAGAATCCGACCGAAAATAAAAACCCCATTATTCCCATGAAACAGGTTGCGATCGTCGGTTGCGGGATTGTGGGCGCAACCATCGCCTACGAACTCAGCCAAATTCCCGGATTCCAAATTACAGTAATAGATCGCCAACCCCCGGCGCAAGCCTCCACGGGTGCGGCGTTGGGAGTTCTCATGGGCAATATCAGCCAGAAAAAACCGAAAAGTCGAGCTTGGCGGTTGCGGCACGCGAGTATGCAGCGTTATGCCACCCTGATTCCGGAACTGGAAGCGCGAACGGGACGGCAAATTCCGTATAATCACCACGGCATTCTCAAGCTGTGTTTCGAGGCCGACGAGATTGCCAAATGGAAAAAATGGATCGAACTGCGTCATTCCCAAGGATTAAAGTTAGAATGGCTGGCGATCGAAGCACTTAAAAAACGCTATCCTCAGATCGAGAGCACTCAACTCGTGGGTGCGGTTTACTCCCCCGATGACGGACAAGTCGATCCGGTACTGCTGACTCAAGCTTTGGTAGAAGCGGCAACCTTAGCAGGGGTGACCTTCCACTTCGACGCCACGGTAACGGGAGCGAAAATCGCCGCATCTTCTCCCCAGGTTTGTCAGTCGATCGAAACCACCCGAGGCGAATTCCCTGCCGATGAATTTATCGTCGCTGCTGGGTTGGGTTCGATGCCGTTCGCCTCTGCCTTAAACCAAACCATCACTGTCAAACCCGTCTTGGGACAAGCCTTACACCTCCGACTTCCCGAAACTTCCCGCCTTCCCCAACCCGTCGTCACCGGAGAAGATATCCACATCGTGCCGTTGGGGGAAACGGAATGCTGGGTGGGGGCAACGGTGGAATTTCCCGATGCAGCGGGGGAAGTGGTTGCCGACGAAGCTCAATTGCAAGCCGTTTTAGACGGGGCAGTTGCCTTTTGTCCGATGCTCTCTTCAGCGAAAATTCTGCGTCAGTGGTCGGGATTGCGCCCGCGTCCGCAAGGGCAAGCCGCCCCCATTATCGGTTATTTGGAAGGGTATCGCAATGTGTTGTTGGCAACCGGACACTATCGGAATGGGGTGTTACTGGCTCCAGCAACGGCGGGAGAAATTTGTCGAATGTTGGGCGATCGTTGACTCATCTTAAAAATCTTCCAGCAGCCATTCCGAAGCTCGATCACCCAAATCTAAAGCAATACTAACAGCTTTCCCCAGTCGGGGACTTTCCTTGGTGCGATCGATAAAATCCCGAACTTGCTCCACGGCTGCCCAAGCATTGATATAACTGGCGATCGCATCTAAATGCTCGAAATACTCCTCTTCCGACAGCGGAAACGAAGCTTGTTCGAGATACTTCCACATCACCAGCACGAAGATCTTCCCCTTCGTCCGGCGAACTTGGAGATCGTACGATCGACCCCACTTCTCGTAAATTAGCTGGTGTAACTCTTGTCCGGTCATGGTACAGATCTTGCTTTGGCACTTTGGCTAGTTGCTTTTCTCCCTCTGCTCCCCCTGCTCCCTTCTGCCTTTTCTGGCTCCCGGACTCCTCTTCTTAACATTTCTTTACGTTCGGAGCGCGTCCGTCGCGTCAATAATCAATTGCGTAGGGGTACACAGTTTAGATACCATTTGTTAAGCGTTATTTCTGAACTCATACAACATACCACCCATAGCACGAACGTAACTCATGACTTCATCTTCTAGCTCGGCGGACGTCCCCAGCATGGGACGACGCCAATTTATGAATTTACTCACCTTCGGCACGGCGACGGGTGTGGCTGCGGCTGCCCTGTATCCGGTTGTGAACTATTTCATCCCTCCATCTAGCGGCGGTAAGGGCGGCGGTTTGATCGCCAAAGATAAACTGGGGAACGATATCGTCGCCAGCGAGTTTGTCGCCTCTCACAATCCCGGCGATCGCGTGTTAGCACAAGGATTCAAGGGCGATCCCACCTACATCATCGTCGAAAACGACGGAGCGATCGCCGAATACGGTCTCAACGCCGTCTGCACCCACTTAGGTTGCGTCGTTCCCTGGAACGCAGCCAACAACAAGTTCATGTGTCCCTGTCACGGTTCTCAGTACGACAATACGGGGAAAGTGGTTCGCGGTCCGGCACCGTTGTCTCTGGCACTCGTTCACGCCACGGTCGAGGACGACAAGATCGTCTTTACCCCTTGGACGGAAACCGACTTCCGCACCGGAGAAGATCCCTATTGGGTATAGGCCAGGTTCGGGAGAACCCGAGCCTGAGAGAATCGTTTAATGAGAACACTTTCGCTATACATGAAATTTACTTCCACTATCGTCATGATCGCTCGTCGGACGCGCATCCTTACGAGAGGATTGATTTTAACCGTCGCTACCCTCGTCATTTTCCTCGCCAGCGATATTGCCCTTCCCCAGTCCGCCGCCGCGTACCCCTTCTGGGCGCAGGAAACCGCACCGGAAACCCCCCGCGAAGCCACGGGACGTATTGTTTGCGCCAACTGCCACCTCGGAGTCAAACCGACCCAAGTTGAAGTCCCCCAATCCGTTCTCCCCGATACGGTGTTTAAAGCGGTGGTCAAAGTTCCCTACGACACCAGCGTGCAGCAAATTCTGGGCGATGGCAGCAAGGGCGGATTGAACGTCGGTGCGGTGTTGATGCTGCCCGAAGGCTTCAAAATCGCTCCAGAAGATCGCATTCCCGAAGATCTCAAAGAAGAAACCGAAGGAATATACTATCAGACCTACAAAGAAGGTCAGGATAACGTCATTATCGTCGGTCCGTTACCGGGCGAACAGTACCAAGAACTCGTCTTCCCCGTTCTGTCTCCCGACCCCCGCACTGACAAGAGCGTTCATTTCGGCAAATATCCCGTTCACGTGGGCGGCAACCGGGGTCGCGGTCAAGTGTATCCCACCGGACAAGCGAGCAATAATAGCGTAGTCAAGGCAACGGCTGCTGGAACCATCGCCCAAGTGACAGCGATCGAATCGGGCGGCTACGAAATCGCCATTCAAGCTGAAGATGGAACCCAAACCACCGTTCCCGTTCAAGCGGGTCCCGAACCGATCGTCTCTGAAGGACAAACGGTGAAAGCGGGCGATCCGTTGACCAACGATCCCAACGTCGGCGGTTTCGGTCAAGCGGATGGCGAAATCGTCCTGCAAAGCTCCGGTCGCATCGTGGGTTTAATTGCATTCTTCATGCTCGTCACCTTGGCGCAAATCTTCTTGGTTCTGAAGAAGAAACAGGTGGAAAAAGTGCAAGCTGCCGAAATGAATTTCTAATTTGATCGTTCGGATGGAGTCGGAGTTTGGCAACACGATCTCAGTCCGAACTCCGATCGAGCGATCGATCTCAATTCAGAGCGCTTCCAAACCCTGGAGAAGCGCTCTTTGTTTATTTAACCCATTACCCCATTTAAATGAAAATAGCAGAAAAAGCGATCGAAGCCGAAAAACTAACGTGGTTTTATCGAGAAGTCAATCCTAATTCCTCAAAAGATCGTCCTCCGGTTATCTTTCTCCACGGCATTCCCTCGCAAAGTTATTCGTGGAGTGCCATTTTACCGCAATTTGCCGAGCGGGGATTCCGAGCGATCGCCCCGGATTGGTTGGGACACGGGCGATCGGAAAAACCGGACAAACGAGATTTTAACTATACGAGCGATCGATACATTCGCGCGTTCGACGAGTTTTTAACGGCGATGGACATCGATCGATTTTATTTGGTCGTGCAGGGCTTTTTAGGCTCGGTGGGATTGCAATACGCCCAGAGAAATCCCGATCGTATCGAACGGGTAGCCATCCTCAACGCGCCCATTTCTACCGAGGCCAAATTGCCCTGGAAAATGCAACAAATGGGGCTGCCGTTTGTGGGAGATATGATGACCCAAGATCCGCTCTTGGTCGATCGAACTTTAGAAGCAGGAAGCGGTTTCGTCGTCACCGATGAAGATTTAGATGTTTATCGCCGTCCGTTTCTCAAAAGTTCCGATGCGGGGAGATCGCTCTTGATGACCATTCGCAACCTCAACTTAAAATCGGCAATGGCAGAACTAGAAGCGGGTTGGCAAAATTGGCAGCATCCCACATTATTAATTTGGGGAGATGCCGATCCTTGGCTGGCGATCGAACCCGCGAAAATGTTAGCCGATCGCCTAGAGAATGGCAAACTGGTATGCTTAGAAAAAGCCGGACACTACGCCCAAGATCATTGGCCCCAAGAAATCAGCAACGCACTGTTGGATTTTTTCCGCCGCCGAGACGATTAAAGCTCGCTCAGGTCTGCGATCGTGATTTCGACGAACGGAATCGATCCTAGAATTCGAGGGTTTTTCTCCCCCAGTTTCCCTGGCTCATCTCCACCCAGAACCTAAAAACTCTTCTCCCGTTGCACTCTCATCGGTAAAATAATCGAGTTAGCGTTTCGATCGCATTCAGATTGTTTCAGTAAATATACCTATGTATCGTTCGATTTTAGCGGGAATTCTCGCTCTGTTTACCGTTGTTCTTGTCAGTTGTGGCTCCCCCCAAGCCAAAGCTCCTCCGACTTATTCCGCCGAACAAATCGCCCAAATTCAGACTTCCGCCTCTCGCTTGCAAGGGATGCGCGATCGCATGAGCGAACTCGAAGAACTGATCGAAGCCAAAAATTGGCCCTACGTGGATATGTTCATCCACGGTCCTTTGGGAACCCTGCGGGAGCAAACTAGCCGCATTAGCCGCAACCTGTTGCCTAGCGACCAAAAAGCCGCCAGCGACACGGCGAAAGACCTGTTCGTTCACTTAGAAGCCATTGATGCAGCAGCCAATGCTGAGGACTACTACCAAGCCATCCGAAACTACAACGACAGCTTGGCAGATTTCGATGCGTTCTTAGACCTGATTCCCTCCTCCTAATCCGCCAATTAGATCGGCCTTACGGAACTCTGGAGAGGGGAGCGGGTCATTGCCTTCCTCAGCCCCTCTCCCAAGTTCGAGTTCTAGACCTTACCCTTCTGCCAGTGCCCCTCGCATTCGGAATTCCCAAACCATCGCACCCAATTCCCCATCCTATTTCCCCAACAACCTCTGCCGCACGCTATCGGCAATGCCATTGCCTAAATAGTCGGGAATAATACTCTCATTGGGTCCTAAAAGATATAAAATCAAGCGCGTGCGACCGCGCCACACCAGCAAATTCGCATTCACCACCAATAAATCTTCCTGCCAGATGGCATACATCACTTTATAAAACAATCCTGGCTGGTTATCCGCTTCAATTAAGAGTGCCGGGAGGTGAAAAACTGGATCGACGTAGAACTCGGTTTCCACATCTTCCAATCCCGAATCCAAATTAAACTCTACTGCCAGCATTTCTTCCACTTCAAAATGTCCGGCAAGTGCTTCGCGCACCGCACGCGCCACATTTTCCGAGATTTTGTCCGTCAGGGGTTTGCCGCCACGAGACACCACCAGTTTGATGAAAACCAACATCGGCGGGTAGATTTGTCCGTAGAGGCTGAGACTGTGAATGGTCAGTCCGTACGCCGCCAGCACCCCAAAAATATCGCTGAGGAGAAAGGAATGATTGCGATAGGCAAAGTGCAGCGCATTCCGATTGCCTTCCGGTCGCAATTCGATCACCGCTTGCCGGGTTTTGTAGAGGTGGTAAGCTAATTTAAGGTTCTGGAGTTGGATTTCACTGCTGACAAACTGCTCGTAAAACTGCGGAAAGGCACTGTTGAAGCGCTTGAGAAGTGCGAGGGTAGACGATTTTAAGCCCGTGGCCATAATGGAAGGTTAACTCAATGCCAGAAAAAGTGCGCGAAGTGGAGACAATCCTAGGGGAACGTTCTTCCACTTTAGCTGAATGCCGGGAACCTTGCCGATCGCAATTTCTCAGACCGGGAATCACTCTCTTCCAAACCTTCTCCGGATAAGGGATTGTTTTCAAGGTGGGGTCGAGATTTGAGAGGCGACGAATCGAACCTGGGGAGAGGGCGTTGCGTCTGGGTGGATTGGCGAAGGCTAACATTCTTCGAGGTACAGCGTCCGCAGACTTCAAGTCCTCTCCATCTCTTCTGCGATCGATTGACACTCACGCTTCTTTAAGGATTTGCGATTGAAAAAGTAGAGGGATTTTGCTAAAAAAGAAGAATTGAAGAATTACAAAAAACCTCAAGATCTGGAGAACTCTAAATTATGTCTGTTGAAACTTTAGAAAAGCGATCGGTTGTTCGCAAACCCGCTCCTCGATATCGCGTCCTCCTGCATAATGATGACTTTAATACCATGGAGTATGTCGTTCAAGTTTTAATTCAAACGGTAGCGGGGATGACGCAGCCGCAAGCCGTCAGTATTATGATGGAAGCTCATACAAACGGCATGGCATTAGTGATAACTTGCGCCCAAGAACACGCGGAATTTTACTGCGAAACCTTAAAAAATCATGGATTGAGCAGTACGATCGAACCCGATGAATAATGAGTTTTTGATATAGAGCAATCCTATGTAAATCTTTCGATGGATTTGTAGGGGCGGAGCAGAGCGGAGGGAATCCCCCCGTGGTTGCCCCGCCATAACCGGGGTAGGCACTCTTGGCGCTACCCCGACAGGTATCAACGAATGAATTAGGATGGCTATAGTGAACTCGTTGAGTGACAAACGTACAGGTCAGAGACCCGGCGTTGGGAAAACGTCGGGTTTCTAGACGATCGCCCAACACCGAGCGCTACAATCAAACGGAGTTCAGACAGGAGTTTGCCATTGTCCCCGGTTCGAGTTCGCCAACACGTTAATCCCCTCAGTCAGAAATACCAACGTCCCGTCATCCTGCCGCCGTGGGAAAGAATTTACGCCAAACCCACCCAACCCCTACTGTTAGATATCGGTTGCGCGCGCGGTCGTTTTTTGTACCAGTTAGCGCCGTTACAACCGGATTGGAATCATTTGGGATTGGAAATTCGCGAACCGTTAGTAGAAGAAGCCAATCGTTGGCGGGACGAAGTCGGGTTAACAAATTTGCACTACTTATTTTGCAACGCCAATCGGGATTTAGATGCCATTCTTGCCTCTTTGCCGTCAGGGGTACTGCGCCGCGTTGCCATTCAATTTCCCGATCCTTGGTTTAAAAAGCGACATCAGAAACGGCGAGTCGTGCAGCCGGAATTGGTGGATGCCATCGTCGCGCATTTAGTTCCCGGCGGCGAAGTGGTGTTGCAATCGGATGTAGAAGACGTGGCGCGACAAATGTGCGATCGGTTTGGCGAACGTCCCGAATTCGATCGCCCCCACCCCCACGGGTTACCGGAAAATCCCTTCCCCATTGCCACCGAACGAGAAATTGCCACCTTCAACAAAGGAAAACCCGTCTATCGTGCCGCCTTCGTGCGTCGGAGTCCGGTGGATGGGGGAAAATAAGCGGTTACGCCAATCAAAATTGCGAACGAGACTGACGCGGTGACGGGGAGACGGGGTGAGGATGGGTGGTTTCGATCCAGAGCGCCCAATGACAGAGGATGGCGATCGGCCATCGCAGGACTGCTATAATTAAGAGTTCGTAATTTCAAGCCGACTTCAGCCTTCGTAATATTCCCTTGAATCACACTCCTCCGATGACCTTGTTGCAGTCTACTTCAACGAACGGTCGAGAGAAACGCAGTGTTGGTCGCTGTTACCAATCTTTATGGATGATGCTGGCGATTAGCGCGGTCATGCTCGGCGGCATTTGCTCTCGTCTGGTCTACCTCCAACTGATCGATGGCAACCACCACCGCCAACTCGCAGAAAACAACCGCATTCGCATCGTTCCCAACCAACCCGTCCGAGGCAATATTTTCGATCGCTACGGTAACGTTTTAGCCAGTTCCAAACTCTCCCATGCCGTCTTTTTGTGGCCGATGGCGCAGAAACCCCAACAGTGGCCCGCGACCCTCGAAAAAATTGCCCCCATTCTAGACATTCCCCAAGACCAATTACAGCAACGCCTCGATCGCTACGGCTACGATTCTCCCATGCCCCTGCGCGTGCAGCGAGGCATCACCCCCGAACAAATTACTGCCCTCGAAGAATACAGCAGCCAACTCCCCGGTGTAGAAGTCCAGGTCGAAGCCGTGCGTACCTATCCCAACAAAGAAGTTGCCGCTCATATTTTGGGGTACACCGGAGAAATTACCGAAGAGGAATTGGATAAAGTCGAGGACAAAGGATATCGTTTGGGCGATATTGTCGGGCAAATGGGCATCGAAGCCGCCGAGGAAGAGCGCTTGCGAGGGAAATGGGGCGGCAAGCAACTCGTTGTCGATAACCAAGGGCGAGTCCTGCGAATGCTGGGCGAAAAACCCTCCGTCGCCGGGAAAGATTTACAACTTACTCTAGATTTGGAGTTACAAAAAGCCGCCGAAGCGGCACTGGGGGGACACCAAGGAGCGGTCGTCGCCCTCGACCCCCGCAACGGCGAAGTCTTGGCGATGGTCAGCCGCCCCACCTTCGATCCCAATGTCTTTTCCCGGCGGATGACCGATGCTGACTGGGAGCAACTGCAAAGCGAAGATCATCCCTTCGTCAATCGGGCGTTACAAGGCTTTCCTCCCGCCAGTACCTTCAAAATCGTCACCACCACAGCGGCAATCGAATCCGGCATTTTTCCCCCCGATACCGTCCTGCCAACCTACCCTTACATTGTGGCAGGGGGGATCGAGTTTTGGGATTGGAACCGGGCGGGATTCGGACCGTTGGATTTTCCCGGCGCCATGGCTTGGAGTAGCGATACCTTTTTCTACCAAATCGCCCAAGGAATTGGCGAAAAACCCTTAATCGACTGGACGCGCCGTTTTGGCTTCGGGAGCAAAACCGGGATCGAACTGGCAACCGAAGAAGCGGAAGGCTTAGTTCCGGACGAAAAATGGAAACAGGAAGTTCTGGGCGAAGACTGGTTCCAAGGGGATTCGATTAATATGTCCATCGGTCAGGGTTTCTTGCAAACCTCGCCGTTGCAACAAGCGGTCATGTTTGCCGTCCCTGCCAGTGGGGGGTATCGGGTGAAGCCGCATTTGGTGATGGACAATCGCGATGCCAAGTCTTGGCGCGAGTCGTTGAACCTGAAGCCGGAAACCGTGGAGATTCTCAAGGAAGGATTGCGACTGGTCATCACCAACGGCACGGGAACGGAAATGAATTCTGCATCGATTCCTCCGGCAGCCGGAAAAAGCGGCACGGCAGAGGCTCCCCCCTACGAATCTCACACCTGGTTTGGCGCGTATGCCCCCATCGACAACCCGGAAATCGTCGTGGTGGTGTTCGGGGAACATTCGGGTTTGGGGGGTGGCAAGTTCGCCGCACCGAAAGTTCGGCAGGTGATGGAGGCGTATTTCAACTTAAAAGCCATTCGATCTGGAGAAGGAGCAAAGCCACAGGGGTCGGTGGAAAAGCCCGAGGCTGAGACTGAGGAAAACTAGCTTGGATCTATTTTGGATCTTAATTTTGGCTCGAGTTTAAAAGTTGAGAGATATTTTGTACTAAAATTATATCTTGTAGCCAGTCCGGAAAGGAATATACTAGCAAAATGTCAAGTAATAACACTGGTATTGAATGGACTGACAAAACTTGGAATCCGACAACAGGATGTAATAAAGTCAGTCCGGGTTGTCGTTACTGCTATGCTGAAGCACTTACAGAAAGATTTCCGAAAAGTTTCCCCCAAGGGTTTAAGCTGACGCTACACCCAGAGCGACTAGAACAGCCCAAAAAATGGCGATCGCCTAGTCGAATTTTTGTCAACTCTATGAGTGACCTGTTTCATCAAGATGTGCCTTTTACCTATTTGCAAAAGATTTTTGCAGTGATGCGAGAAACTCCCTGGCACATTTACCAAATTCTAACTAAACGCGATCGAAATTTAGCAAAATTGGCATCTCAGCTTGAGTGGTCTGAAAATATCTGGGTCGGTGTCTCTGTCGAGAGTCAGCAATATACTCATAGAATTGATGCTTTAAGGCAAGTACCCTCTAAAGTTCGCTTTCTTTCTTGCGAACCTCTTTTGGGAGCGCTTAGCTTGAATTTAAAAGGAATTGATTGGATAATTGTGGGAGGTGAGTCAGGATACCAGCATCGTCCTATTCATCCAGAATGGGTTAGAGATATTTTGCGTCAAGCTCAAGAAGCCGAGGTTGCTTTCTTTTTCAAACAGTGGGGTGGACACCACTCAAAAGCAGGAGGCAGAATAATTGACGATCGGATTTGGGATGAAATGCCATCGGTGTGGTATGACCATATTAATAAGTGGAAAAAACAGAATATTTCTAAGTATAAAAAACTTTATTTTTCAGAAAAAAATTCTTTAATTTCTACCCCATAAATAGAATCTAACTATGAGTCGATTTGGAAGTGAAGGAGAAGATATTATTGGTCGATGGTCTGAGGAAAAGTTAGATTTACTATCCAAGTATCTCAAAGCTTACTCAGATATCATGAACAAACAGAAGAAAAGTTGGCTCAAAGCATACTATTACATTGATGCTTTTGCGGGTTCTGTGAGACCCAGAGCAAAGGAAGACGAGCGACGCTATATTGACGGATCTCCTTTACGCGCTCTTCAAACAGAGCCTAAATTTGATGGATACTGGTTTGTAGATGTTTCCCCACGACGTATTGAGCGCGTACGGGATCTACGCGAAGAATTTCCAAATCGTGTCATTTATGTCCGCCAAGGCAATTGTAATGATGTTTTGTGTAACGAGATCGTTCCACAACTTCCCTACGCATCTAAGCAACGAGCATTTGTTTTTCTAGATCCCTATGGGTTGCAAGTAGATTGGGACACTGTTAGCGAACTCGCAAATACTAGAACTTGTGATGTTTTCGTAAACTTTTCAGTCATGGGTGTGACCCGCCTTCTTCCCAGAGAGCAAAAACCAGAACGCGATGTAGTAGAGCAACTCAACAAGGTTATGGGTGGTACAGACTGGATTACTCAAATTTATCAACAACCTTCAGTTACTCAGCTAGACTTATTTGGAAATTTAGCAGAACAAACATTAAGTCGTGACACACTTAAAGCTGAATGGCTAGCCAGTTTATATACAGAACAGCTACGATCTCTATTCCCATATGTGAGCAGACCTGTTCTCATGCGAAACTCGACAAACTCCGTTTTATATGCGCTATGTCTAGCCAGTCATAATCAGACTGCTACCAAAATTACCAACGAGATTTTTAATCGGCATGAAAGATTAAAGAGTTGAATAATCGCCGCATATCGATCGCTGGGTGGTAGCGATCGATCGTCCATTTATAATGTGCGATTGTCATGATGGCAATCCAGGCTTGAGACTGCTTGGAGTTCGGATGACTATTGTTGAGCGATCGAGAGTTCAATTAAGATCGATCGCCCCGATCTGTTCCGAGATTTAATTTGGGGAAAAGATAGATCGATAACGAACCGATCGCGAGTAATACAATTATAGTTTTCGGCTGAAATATTTTCCAATTTGGGGCGATCGAAGACTGATCGGACGTAGCAGTTGCAGGGACGGTATCGCTATAAAGATGGATGGCGAGATCGTCGGTAAATTCCGGTAAATCCATCGCAACTTTGCCTCGGTTCGCGGCAATCTTTTGCGTTGTCAGCACTCCGCGATCGGGTTTGACAATCTCTGCGGTATACTCGCCATCTACCAAATCGAGATCGGTCAGTTGTAAGGTTTGTGCTGGAAACTCGATATCGGAAGACAGATAGGCGATCGCTTCTCGAGGTGAAGAGAGAACGTATTGATGGCTGCCCAGTCCCGATCTCACGTTCCCCACAAACCACAGATTGGGATAATCGGTCAAACTCTCCCAAAGTTGTTTTTTTTCGCCGCAAACTTAATTGGTCGATCGGCTTAATTCCCGAACCCCTGAATGACGTGTTTGACGCGAGTAAGCGCTTCTAAACCGATAAACCCCCGCCGATCGCCTTTTTGATTGGACATTCCCAGGAGAATGCTATTGCCGCGTTTGGGATTGCGGGTAAACCGAGGGGAAGCGTTAATATACGTTGCCGCGCTATTCACCCCCACCGTAAACTTGCAACTTTCCTCGTAGGATTCCGTAACCAAACAGTTAGCATGACCGCTACTATATTGATTGATCCAAGAAATTGCCGCCTCCAAACTATCAATGGTTTTAAAAGCGATCGTGCGGGATAAATAGGCTTGATGCCATTCCCACGATTGAGCGAGGGGCAAATCCGGGAATTCTCGCACCAGTGCTTCATCGCCGCGAATCTCAAACCCTTTTTCCTGCAAACTGTGCCATAGCGTTGTTAGAGACGACGATTTGAGATTGGGATGAATCAAAACTTTCTCGATGGCATTGACGGGATCGGGTTGGCTTTGATGGCTGTCGAGGATCGCCCACCGGGCTAAATCCAAACTGCCCGACGGCGACCAATACAAATAACAATTTCCCATTGCCGATTGCAATACAGGAACCGTCGCTTGCTGGAGAATCGGCTGGATCAAGCTGGGGCGACCGTGGGGGATGACCAAACTGAGATAGCGATTTTGGCAGACCAACTCGCGAATTGCCGTGTTACCTTCTGGGGCGATGGGTTCGATGCAACCCGAGGGAAGATTGGTTTTTTCCAGTGCCGATTTCAGCAATTGGGCGATCGCCAAATTCGTGTGGCTGGCTTCGCTACTGCCTTTGAGTAACAAGCTATTCCCCGTTTTCAGGCACATTCCCGCCGCGATCGCCCCTAGTTCCGGAAACGCTTCGTAAATCAACGCCACCACCCCCAAAGGCATTAGCTGACAGTAGGTTTGGGAATACTCCACTTGGTAGTCCGTTGCCATCACCCGGCGGATGGGATCGGAGATTTGCACCAGGCGTTGGAGAATTTGTACCGCGATCTGCAATCGTTCGGGGGTGAGTTTGAGCCAATCGAGAATCAGATCCGGCACTGCCATATCCCGAGAGGCTTCGAGATCGAGGGTGTTGGCTTCCAGGATTTCCGCTTGGCGATCGTGCAAAGCTTCGGCAAATGCAGCGATCGCCCGATCGCGATCGCTGCCCTTCGTACTGGCTAAAATCAACGAAGCATCGTAGGCTCGACGGGCTGACTCGGTGGGGGTGGGGGCAAATTCGATAAAATCCATCGTCATGGGTCTAACGCCGATAGGCCAACCAAACTAACACCGCAGGCAGCAAAACCAGTAAGAGCAAAAAGATAATCCAAGGGAGAAGATTGGCTGTATCCGAGTGCAAGACCAGAATTAGCCAGATCGAGGGGATGGCAATAACCAGTAGGGATAGGGGTAGGTACATCGTTCGCAAACCCGCATGGGCGCGACTCCACTGGTGACCCGTCCACCGCCAAACTTGTTTGTACGGGTGGTATGTTGAAAGTTGCTCGATGGCATAGCGACTTTCGTCCACCACGAAAATTTGCTGGCATCGATCGCAGCCTAGCGCTTCAGTCAGGACGATGGGCTTTAACCTGCCCCGACGGCGACACGGGCAAGGATATTCGGTATTGAGATCGATTTTTTCAGTTTTTTGTGGATACACGATCGGTCTCGAACCCAAAAGCGCTCATACTAACATAGTACAGGAGTTCAGAAGTAAGCGCGCTGGGCGCTGGCTGCGCCTACAGGAGAAGAAAGCAGAGGGAGCAGGGGAGGCAGGGGAAGCTTTCTTGAGCAGAGGGAGAGAAGCAACTAACCACTAACAACTAACCACTAAC
>DVED01000130.1 GCA_015295945.1 Oscillatoriales cyanobacterium M59_W2019_021
AATTCTAAAAATAATGAACAAACTTCCCCACATCACGACCTTTTTTTGGGTCATGAAAATCTGTGCTACCACCCTTGGAGAAACCGCCGGCGACCTTTTATCGATGACGCTCAATGTAGGCTATGCCGTAAGTTCTCTAATCTTAATCGGCGTGTTTTTAGCCACTCTCGTCACTCAATTGGTCTCGAAAAGCTATAACCCTTTACTGTATTGGACGGTTATCCTTTCGACCAGTACCGCTGGAACCACGATGTCCGATTATATGGATCGCACGTTAGGGTTGGGTTATGCAACGGGAAGTACGATTTTAGTGACCCTTCTCTTGGTTATGTTGGCATTCTGGCGATTCAGTGTTGGGTCGTTATCGGTGACGAATATCAAAACCCCTAAAGTCGAGTTGCTGTATTGGACGACTATTCTATTTTCCAATACGTTGGGGACTGCTTTAGGCGATTTTCTTGCCGATAGTTCCGGTCTGGGGTTTGCCGGAGGAGCGCTGCTGATTTCGGGTTTGCTCGCTCTAGTCTTGGCAGCGCATTATTATACTCAAATTTCCGGAGTTTTGTTATTTTGGATTGCCTTTGTCCTCACCCGACCTTTTGGTGCCACGCTGGGGGATTTTTTGACAAAACCTCACGAAAAAGGGGGACTCGGTTTTGGGACGATCGGCTCTTCTATTGTCCTCGTTTCAATTCTGGGAGTTTGTATCGCCTTTACTCATTTCAAGCACAGCCGCTTACTCGCTAGAAGTGCTAAGGAAGGATGACGTCGCCACCGCAACTTGGGTGTTTGACATGGCGAATGGGTGTAGAATTTACATGATTCTTATCGATTCAGACACGAGCTTTCCCAAGGATCGTGCGTTTTTCTACAAGAATTCGTTCTGACGGCTAACCGCTAATATACATCTCAAAAAAATAAACTCAAAGTTTATGTTTCGAGCTATACTTTCATCGTACCGATCGATTTTCTCATGAGTAGTATTGAAGATTATCTCGAACGCTACCCCCAGCAAAGCCAAACATTCATCGGCATCAAGTTCGAGCAATTTCAGGAATTAGTCCAAAAAGTGGAAATCCTTCATCAACCCAAACAACTGGCACGCCCGAGATTAATTCGAGTTGAAGGAGGTCGCGATCGAAAACTCTCGGTCAAGCAAGAGGTGCTTCTAACGTTAGTTTATTTGCACCAATCTCTCACCTTTCGACTTCTGGGGATGCAATTTGAAGTGAGTGAGTCTACCGCTCGCGATATTTTTAATGACTGGGTGGAGACCTTGGGTGAAATCTTGCCCGCAAGTTTGATGGAGAAAATCACAAAAAAAGACAGGGAGCAGGAATGGATTGAAGAGGCTTTAACCGAACTGGAATCGATCGTAGAAAAGTCCAAACAACATCGGGGAGGTCTATTAGCTAGATGGATCGATCGCAGGCAATTTCACGGTGAAACAACTCCCTACCCCTAGCTGACTGGTAACCGCGATCGATCCGCCGTGGTTTTGCGCGATCGCTCTGGCGATTGCCAGTCCCAAACCCGATCCGCCCGATCGATACGATCGCGACGAATCGGCTTGCCAAAAGCGATCGAACACCCGTTCGAGATTCTCGGGTGCGATGCCAATTCCCGTATCTTTAACGCGGACGAGAATGTGTTTTTCCACCCGAGCGCAATCCATCTCAACTTTCCCACCTTCAGGGGTGTAGCAAAGTGCGTTAACGAGCAAATTGGCGAACAGTTGTTTGAGTTGCGCCACATCTCCCCGTAAATAAATAGGCTTGCCTGGAAAGAGACTTAGTTGGATCGATTTTGTCTGCGCTTGTTGTTGATAGAGTTGCAAAAGACCGCTCAATAGATCGGTCAGGTCGAAAATAGTCCGATCGAGTTCCAAATCCCGATCGGTTCGCGCTAAAAATAACAAATCCTCAGTGAGACGGAGCATCTGAGCGGTGGCATTGGCGATCGCTTCAAATTTTTGAATACCATTAATTGAGATCTCTTCTGGATATTTCAACGCCACCTGTACGTTCGCATCGATCGCCATCAGAGGATTCCGCAGTTCGTGAGAGGCATCCGCTGTAAACTGCTTGAGTCGATCGAAGCTTTGCTCCACCGGTTGCATTGCCTGACGAGTTAAGATCGCCCCACCCATCCCGCCGAGCAGCAAGGCAACGATCGCGCCACTACCTAACCCCCAGTCTAGTTTTCTCAGCGTTTCCTCAAAGTCCTCGAGAGATTGGCTGGCTCTAACATAGCCGACCAGACGATGGTCTTCTTGGCTCGTCAAGGGTAGCGTCATTCCGCGAATCGGCGGCGTACCCGCCTGCGTCTGGACGATTTTCTTCCTCGCTAAGGGCAATGTTAAGACATAGCGCCCCTGTTTGCCGATCGATCTCCCGCGAGCGTCAAACCATTCTAATGCTTGATCGCCATCGAGCGATGACTGCACGGAGAAGTCATTCTCCAACACGAGATCGCCATCCTCTAGTTCCAAGCTGGCAGCCGCACTCTCTCCCAAGGCGACGAGCTTTTCAGTGAACTGTTGGCTGAGAATGTGGGTAAAAACCACGCGAACGGCGATCGCCGAGACGCTTAAAATCGAGGCGAATACCAACACGTAAGACCGTAATAATCGATCGCGCAGGACTTGAAACACGGTTAGAAAACAGAGGTCTTTCTCAGACGATAGCCAATTCCATAGACTGTTTCAATCGAGTCTTCCGATCCGCCGACCGCCTTGAGCTTGCGTCGCAGGTTGGTGATATGGGTTTTAATCGTTCCCTCTCCGGAAAATCGATCGAGTTCCCACAGCTTATCGAGCAGATCTGCACGGGAAAAAACGCGATCGGGATTTCTCAACAGACATTCTAAAATCCGATACTCTTTCGGCGTGAGCGATAAGTTTCGATCGGCATAAGTCACAATACAAGTGCTTGGGTCGAGTTGCAGCTTGCCATGCGCGAGCACTGAAGGTTTGGTATCCCCACTGCGGCGAGATAACGCTCGAATGCGTGCTGCCAATTCCTCTAACTTAAAGGGTTTGACCAAATAGTCGTCGGCTCCCGCATCCAAACCGACGACCTTATCGGTGGTGGTGTCTCGTGCCGTTAGCATCAAAATCAGTGCCGAACTGCCAGCCGTTCGCAACCGCTGGCACAAGGTAATGCCATCGAGTCGGGGCAGCATCAGATCCAGTAAGATGAGGTCGTATTGCACTGTCATGGCACAGTCCCAACCTTCTATACCGTCTCGAGCCAGGTCGATCGTATGGTTTTGGTGTCGCAGATCTTCGGCTAAAGGGCAGGAAATGCGATCGTCATCTTCCACCAATAAAATTCTCATAGCAATCGGAATGCAATGGGTCTTTCTTTAACTATCATCCTTCCCAACTTTGGCGACAACCGATCGGCGATCGATGTTGAGAAGAAAAGCGGGTCTATTCTCGTTGAAAATTCGGTTCAAAATGAAAGACTTGCTTCCAGATCGTCGCCAATTGATATTGGGAAATTTCAGTCCCGAAGAAAACCCGAAGATGTCCGTGACAAAAACGGTAAGCATATCCCGATTTTATCAGGTAATACGACCATTGCATTTCCAAATCGGGAAGACCGTAGGTGAGAATTGCCACGCGATATTCAGACCGATCGTCCATATCTTGGAAACTCGTCCGTAAGTAACCCATTTCATCGGTTCCGCATCGTTCGCTAACTTCCTCTATTCCCTCATGATACGTTTCAACGCGATCCGTGCAGACACTCACATCCACCCCATACACCTCCTGAAACAGTACCCGTAAAAATGTCGTCGCACCCGCATCGGATTCGGGATTCGCTGCCAAAAATGGGCGATCGAGTTTCAAGACCCACCCTGTCATATTGTTAGCCGTTGTCTTCTCGTCTTTTTTGTGCCTGTCGGTGTCGTCAGGTGATAAACTAAGATTCTATAGACTTTTCGGGCGATCGCCGCTCGGGAAGGTCTATCCGCTTCGAGAAACGATCGGGAACTATCGCGATGCTCGAAATTTTCACCAACCGCCCCTACTGGATTTTTCAAGATACCGTCACGCTGGCAATCTCCGCCCTGTTTTTCTGGCAAGTGTGGGTAGCGATGCAAGCGATTAAGAAATAGTACCGATGACGACCCCACAGGGCAAAGTTTATCTCGTCGGTGCCGGACCCGGAGATCTCGACTACCTCACCGTTCGCGGACGGCAACTCCTCTCCCATGCGGAGGTTTTGGTCTACGATGCTCTAGCTGACGATCGTCTGTTGCAGTGGGTGAAGCCACAGTGTCAGCAAGTGGATGTCGGCAAGCGGGGGGGCAAACCCAGTCCGCCGCAATCGGAAATTAACGACATTTTGGTGCGATACTGCCAGCAAGGTCAGCAAGTGGTTCGCCTTAAAAGCGGCGATCCTTTTATCTTCGGTCGCTGCACGTCGGAAATCCAAGCACTTGTCGAAGCCGATTGTCCCTTTGAAGTCGTACCGGGCATTTCCTCGGCACTGGCGGCTCCTCTCCTGGCAGGCATTCCCCTCACCGATCCCGTCCTCAGTCGCGGTTTTGCTGTCGTTAGCGGTCACGATCCCCTGGCACTGGATTGGGAAGCCTTGGTGCGGATGGAAACTGTGGTGGTGTTGATGGGGGGCGCTCAGTTACTCGAAATCGTTCGGTTGCTGCAACGCTACGGCAAATCGTCGCAAACGCCCGTTGCCGTTATTCGTTGGGCGGGTCGTCCCCAACAACAAGTGTGGACGGGAACGCTAGAAAATATCGTCCGCCGCACGGCGAACGAATCTCTATCTCCCACGGTTATTGTTATTGGAGAAGTGGTGGGCTTGCGGGAGTTTTTGCAGTGCGCGAACGTTAACTCATGAATCACTCAATCTTCACTCTCATTATCGAACCGCTGCAATATGGATTTATGCAGCGATCGCTGGTTATTGCCATCCTCGTCGGTTTGGTGTGTGCGATCGTGGGGAGTTATTTAATCGTCCGGCGGTTGGCATTACTGGGAGATGCCATCAGCCATTCGGTATTGCCGGGATTGGCGATCGCCTTTATTTTAGGCATTAATATCTTTGTCGGAGCTTTCATTGCCGGAATCCTCAGCACCGTTATTATTACGTGGATTTGGTCGCGATCGAATATTAAAGAAGATGCGGCAATGGGGATCGTTTTCTCGGCTTTCTTCGCCTTGGGAGTCACTTTAATTACGATCGTCCAGAAAGAAAATAAAATCGACCTCAATCACTTTTTGTTCGGCAATATTTTAGGCGTCACCGCTGAAGAGGTTATCGAAACCGCTATTTTAGCGATCGTCGTTCTGGTGACGGTTATTTTATTATACAAAGAGCTCCTATTCTACAGCTTCGATCCCCTCGGCGCCCAAGCAGCGGGTTTACCCGTCAATTTGCTCAACTTCGGTTTGATGGTTTTGATTTCCCTAACCGTCGTTGCCAGCCTCAAAGCCGTCGGCGTTATCCTGGTTTTATCCCTACTCATTACCCCCGGTGCGACGGCTTATCTTCTCGTTCCGCGTTTCTATCAAGTGATGTCGATCGGTTCGATAATTGGCATTATTTCCAGTATTAGCGGAATGTATTTGAGTTACTACTATAATTTACCGTCCGGACCGGCGATCGTCTTAGTGGTTTCCAGTTTATTTACCTTAGCCTTGTTATTCAGTCCCAGTCAGGGAGTTCTCACCCATCGAAAATCCACTTCAGAAAAATCGGCAATTTGGCGAGAACTCAAACAGTTACTCAAAGCCAAGCCGTAGAAACTTTCATTATCAGTTTGATCGTAAATCTCTGATTTCTTCAACACTCAATCCCGTTGTTTGGCTAATCGTTTCATCATCTAGAATATCTAGCAATTGTCGGGCGATCGATCTCTTGGCATTTTTCTCCCCTTCTTCCCGTCCTTCTTCCCGTCCTTCTTCCCGTCCTAAAGCGATCGCCCCCTGTTGGTCGTAAATAAACTGTTCTCGCCGTTCTAAATCCTCAATTTCGTCCCGCGTCAAGTTGGCTTCGTTGGCAATTTCAAAGGCATGATGAATTTCGGGAATGCTATCCATAGTGTTTGGAACTTGAGTGAGCGATCGCGCAAACTTAAGAAAATAAATCCATTTCTCGGTTAAAGTTTCTAACTGAGAAGCTTCTTTTTTAAATTTAGGAAGTTCGACAAACACTAAATCGAGTTCGCCATCGGCATAGATAACGTTCTTCGTTCTTTCTTTATACACAAACCGAGAAGTGTAGTCCTCAAATTGAGGAAACATTACAAAGTCAGTAATCGTCAGTGCGATGACGGGTTTTAGCATTCGGTAGCCTTCGCCAGATTGAAGCTGAAAGGCATAGGTTTTAGCAGCATTATACAACACTCGCTTGTCGAACGACAGGACATTCAATACCTGCATTTCGATAATCACCAACGTGCCATCGTTGAGTTTGGCTTTCACATCGAGATAGGTATCTTTTAATCCCCATATTTTGGGCGGTAAGTTGGGATTGAGAATTTCGAGATCTTCAATAATGGGCTGGGCATTGTAAATGAGAGCGTTGAGAAAGCTGATGAGAATGTCTTTACTTTCTGAAGACCCAAAAATTTTCTTAAAGGCATAGTCTGTTTTCGGATTAATAAACATAGGATTGAATGGGTTGTCGCTCCCTGAACTTGTTTTTTGTACGTTAAATTATTAAAGCTAACGCACACAGCCTGATCGTACCACACCGTGAAAACCCTGTAAACTCGTTCAATAAATGACTTTATTCTCAATAACTAAATCCAGTAAATCCTCGATTGCTAGCGATTAAACCCGGACTCGCCGGAATTGACGGCAAGGGGTTTCACCCCTTGTTAATTAACCAACAGCATCATGCCATTCGCCCCTACAATTTGATGGAATTGAATGTACCTCACGGACTTAAAAATTGCTATAAACTTCATAGTGAGTTGAACGATCGGGCGGGTATTTTACCCGCCCTCATCTCCTACGCGCCGCCGCGCAACTTATCCAACACGCTGCGATCTTGCAGTGTGGACGTATCTCCAGTAATCTCCTCTCCGGCGGCTAAATTCCGCAACAGGCGGCGCATGATTTTGCCCGATCGAGTTTTAGGTAAATCGTCGCTGAAGCGGATTTCTCCGGGACGGGCGATCGCCCCAATTTCTTCCACGACGTGCTTTTTCAATTCCTTCGCCAATTCTTCGCTAGGCGTATACTCCCCTTCCAAACTGACGAATGCCACCACTTCTTCCCCTTTCAACTCGTCGGGTTTGCCCACCACTGCCGCTTCTGCCACTGCCGGGTGCGATACCAACGCCGACTCGATTTCCATGGTTCCCAAACGGTGTCCGGCAACGCTAATCACGTCATCGACGCGACCCATCACCCAGAAATAACCGTCCTCGTCCTGTCGGGCTCCATCTCCGGCAAAGTAGAAATACTGCCCGTCTTTAGGGGGAATGTGTTCCCAATAGCTGCGGCGGAAGCGATCGAAATCGCCGTAAACCGTCCGCATCATACTCGGCCAAGGATACTTAATTGTCAAGTATCCGCCTTCGTTAACTCCGACGGGATTGCCGTCAAGATCCACCACTTCGGCAATAATTCCGGGGAACGGACGAGTTGCCGAACCGGGTTTGGTGGGGGTTGCCCCCGGTAGCGGGGTAATCATAAATCCGCCCGTTTCCGTTTGCCACCAGGTATCGACAATGGGACAGCGTTCGCCGCCGATGACTTGGTGATACCACATCCAAGCTTCCGGGTTGATGGGTTCGCCGACGGTTCCCAGCAGTCGCAGGGAGGAGAGATCTCGCGCTTTCGGGAGTTGGTCTCCGGCTTTCATAAAGGCGCGAATTGCCGTGGGGGCAGTGTAGAAAATGGTGACGCCGTATTTTTCTACCACATCCCAGAAGCAACCGGGGTTAGAAGGACGGGGAGCGCCTTCGTACATTAAAGAGGTGGCACCGTTGGACAGCGGACCGTAGACGATGTAGCTGTGTCCGGTAATCCAACCGACATCGGCAGTACACCAGTAGACATCGGTGTCTTTGAGATCGAACGTCCATTGGGTGGTGACGTGGGTGTAGAGGTTGTAACCGCCGGTGGTGTGGACGACGCCTTTGGGTTTGCCGGTACTGCCGGAGGTGTAGAGGATGAAGAGGAGATCTTCGCTGTCCATGGGTTCGGCGGGACAGTCGGCGGAAACGGTGGGTTGCAATTCGTGCCACCAGACATCGCGTCCCGCTTCCATGTGGATGTCTTGTCCGGTGCGTTTGACGACGAGGACGTTGGTTACGGTGGGCACGCCTTCAACGAGGGCTTTGTCTACTTCGTCTTTGAGATGAACGATGTTATCTTTGCGCCAACCGCCATCGGCAGTAATCACCAGTTTGACTTCTCCGTCTTGGAGACGCTGGCGGAGAGCATCGGCACTGAACCCGCCAAAGACGACGCTATGCACTGCCCCAATTCTGGCACAGGCGAGCATGGCGATCGCCGCTTCGGGGATCATGGGCATATAAATCCCCACTCGATCGCCCTTTTGCGCTCCCAATTGTTTGAGAACGTTTGCCATCTGACACACTTCTCGGTGGAGTTGAGCGTAAGTGAGGGTGCGAGAGTCTCCCGGTTCGCCTTCCCAAATCAGGGCGGCTTTATTTTTACGCCAGGTGGTTAAGTGGCGATCAAGGCAGTTGTAAGAAATGTTAAGCTTGCCGCCGACGAACCACTGGGCGACGGGAGGCTGCCAGTCGAGAACGGTGTCCCATTTCTGGAACCAGTGCAGTTCGGTCTCGGCAAGTTCTTCCCAGAAACTTTCGGGATCGGCAGCGGCGCGATCGTACAGTTGTTGGTATGCCTCCATGCTGGAGATTTTCGCATTTTGCGAAAACTCTGGAGACGGCGGAAACGTCCGTTTTTCTTGCAGAATGGATTCGATTGTTGAAGATGACATAGTTTTGGGTGTAACGTTGGTTACTATTCAAAACCATTTTGACCCCAGAGGCGATCGATCGGATCTCGGCAGGGATCGATTCTCGAAAGATCGCTAAAAGTGAGCTAGGATACAGTTTTCCGGCGATGGATATAAATCTAAAGAAAATATAAAGCTTTTCCGCACTTTGCAAATTTTTGACTAGTATAGTTACAGATTAATAAACCGCTAGCCACAAATCTTATAAAAGGCTGGCATGTAGAAGATAAAATTCTCAGCCCGATCTGAAACCAGGCCGGGCTAATTTTATATTTGTCCTTTGTCATCGGCCATGTGTCATTGCCACCTGCAACCCGCGAGTCTAGGAGTTTGAAGGCAGGGAAGAGAGAGGAGATGAGGGGAAGGGGGTAGAAACGGTTCTTGCCAAGGACAAATGACGCATGACGAATGACCAACATTCCCACAACCAATATGAAAAACTTAACTGAGATATTTGTTATTTAATAAAAAATTATATTAAATTCGTGTAACAATAGAGGTTATAAAAACATAACGGTATAATGATCGAGGTTTGAGATTATGGTAGTAGCGACAGCACCCGCACAGAAGCGTCTCACCACCCAAACCGTCGAGATTGCGGAAGACACCACCACGATTCGGTGTTTGGATTGGGATCGCGATCGCTTCGATATTGAATTTGGCTTGCAAAACGGGACGACGTACAACTCGTTTATCGTTCGCGGCGAAAAAACGGCACTGGTAGACACCTCCCACGAGAAATTCCGCCACCTCTACTTAGATGCCCTGCAAAATGCCGTCGATGTCAAAACCATCGACTACTTAATAATCAGTCATACCGAACCCGATCACAGCGGATTGGTCAAAGATGTCCTGAAACTCGCCCCCCAAGTTACCGTCGTCGGGGCAAAAGTTGCCATCCAATTCTTAGAAGATCTGGTTCACCATCCCTTCAATAAATTAATCGTTAAAAACGGCGATGTTTTGGATCTCGGCAACGGTCACGAAATCGAATTTGTCAATGCCCCGAACTTACATTGGCCCGATACCATTTTCAGTTACGATCGCAAAACCCAGGTGATGTTTACCTGCGATGCTTTCGGAATGCACTACTGTTCCGACGCGACTTATGACGAAGATCTCGCCAAAATCGAGCCGGATTTTCGCTTCTATTACGAATGTTTGATGGCACCCAATGCCCGTTCCGTGTTGTCGGCAATGAAGCGGATGGATGCCTTGGGAGATTTGACTACCATCGCTACCGGTCACGGTCCGCTGCTGCACTACAATGTGAAAGAACTGACGGGACGCTACCGAAAGTGGAGTCAGGCACAAGCGAAAGCCGAAACCTTAGTTGCGGTTTTCTACGTTGCCGACTACGGGTATAGCGATCGCCTCTCCCAAGCCATCGCTCGCGGTATTACTAAGACAGGCGTTGCCGTGGAAATGATGGATCTCAAATCTGCCGACCCTCAAGAAGTGAACGAATTAGTGAGTTCTGCTGCCGGGTTGGTAGTGGGGACACCTCCGGCATCGGGTGCCGTGGCGACGGCAATTTTAGACGCTTTGGGAACGATTCTGGCGGCGGCGAAAGACAAACAGGCGATCGGTATTTTTGAAGCCTACGGCGACGACGACGAACCGATCGATACCTTGGTTGGCAAATTCCGCGATGTGGGATTGAAAACTGGATTTGCCCCCATTCGCATCGAATCTACCCCCGACGAACAGACCTACCAACTTTGCGAAGAAGCAGGGACGGACTTGGGACAATTGCTGTCTCAAAAAGATGCAATTAAGAAGATGAAATCCCTGGATAACGACCTCGATAAAGCCTTGGGACGGATTAGTGGCGGACTGTATATTATCACTGCTAAAAAAGGCGATCTCAGCAGTGGGATGCTGGCATCTTGGGTGTCCCAAGCCAGTTTCCAACCCTTGGGATTGACCATTGCCGTTGCTAAAGATCGAGCGATCGAATCGTTAATGCAAGTGGGCGATCGGTTTGTGCTAAATGTATTAGAAGAAGGCAACTATCAAGGCTTGATGAAACACTTCCTCAAACGATTCCCCCCCGGTGCCGATCGGTTTGAAGGCGTCAACACTCAACCCGCCATCAACGGTTCCCCCATTTTAACCGATGCCCTTGCCTATATGGAATGCACCGTCGTCAGTCGGATGGAATGCGCCGATCACTGGATCGTGTACAGCAGCGTCGATTCCGGTCGCGTTTCCAAACCCGATGCCCTCACCGCCGTCCACCATCGCAAAGTGGGGAATCATTATTAATTGTCATTGGTCATTGGTCAATTAGAAGTGACTCTAGATGGGGCGAGTTTGCAAAGGTTTTGGGTAAACTTGCCCCTTTCGATCTCGAATATCAATACGAACCCCAAACTCCAAACCCCAAAAATTAACAATCATGCCTGAAACTGCAACGCCTGCGATACCGACAAAACCGAGAGACGTACAAGTCGTTCAAATTGCCGCCGAAACCTTGCTGATCCGATCGCGCAGTTGGGGGCGGTTGCGGTTTGAAATCGAATATGCTTTACAGCGGGGAACTACGGCAAACTCCTATCTCATTCAAGCTAATAAAATCGCCCTTTTCGATCCGCCTGGGGAATCGTTTACCGAAAAATTTATTGCCGAGTTACAGCAGCGAACAGATGTTACTAAAATCGATTACGTTATTCTCGGTCACGTCAACCCCAACCGATCGGAAACGCTGAAAAAGCTATTAGAAATTGCCCCGCAAATCACCTTTGTCTGTTCCAATCCCGGTGCGATTTCCCTGCGATCGCTTCTGCCGGAAACCGGATTAAAAATCAAAGTCATGCGCGGGGACGAAACCCTCAATCTCGGTCAGGGACATCGTCTCATTTTCACCCCCATTCCCACACCGCGTTGGCCCGACGGACTAGCAACTTACGATAGCAAAACCCAAATTTTATTCTCCGATAAATTCTTCGGGGCGCATGTTTGCGGCGACCAAATTTTTGATGAGGGTTGGACGGTTTATAACGAAGATCGACGCTATTATTTCGATAGTTTGATGGCGTCTCAAGCCGCGCAAGTGGGAACCGTTCTCGATCGCCTCGAAGCTTTACCTCCCGTTGCCTTTTACGCTCCCGGTCACGGTCCGCTGGTGCGTTACGGAATGCACGAACTGACGGGAAACTATCGCAAATGGAGCCAAGAACAAGCCAACCAAACGATTTCTGTGGCGCTGATCTACGCTTCGGCTTATGGTAACACGGCGGTGGTGGGACAGGCGATTGCCTCCGGGTTGACCAAGGCAGGAATCCGAGTGGAATCGATTAATTGCGAAGTGGCGACGCCGGAAGAAATTCAAGCTGCCGTAGAAAAATGTGCCGGATTTATTATCGGCTCTCCCACCCTCGGCGGTCACGCACCCACCCAAATCCAAACTGCGTTGGGAATCGTCCTTTCTACTGCTGATAAAAGCAAACCTTGCGGCGTTTTTGGTTCCTTTGGTTGGAGCGGAGAGGCGATCGATTTATTAGAAAATAAGTTGAAAAACGCCGGATATCAACTGAGTTTTGAGCCAATTCGGGTGAAATTCAAGCCCACCGATGTCACCTTGAAAATGTGCGAAGAAGTCGGCGTCGATTTCGCCCAAGCGTTGAAACGATCGAAGAAATTCCGTCCGGCTACCCAACCTGCCAATAATACCGAACAAGCGGTCGGACGCATCATCGGTTCTCTGTGCGTACTCACGGCAAAACAAGGCGAGATTAGTAGCGGAATGCTCGCGTCTTGGGTGTCGCAAGCGACCTTCAACCCGCCGGGATTAACCGTTGCCGTTGCCAAAGATCGCGCGGTAGAATCACTAACCCACATCGGCGATTCCTTTGCCCTGAATATTTTGCAGGAAGGCAAACAACTGCGGAAGCATTTTATGAAAAAGTTTGCGCCTGGAGAAGATCGGTTTGCGGGTGTGGAAATTGAGGAAGCCGATAATGGCTGTCCGGTTCTCAAAGAAGCTTTAGCCTATTTAGAATGTACCGTTCGCGATCGGATGGAATGCGGCGATCATTGGGTGGTTTACGCGACGATCGATCGGGGTCAAGTGAACGATCCGACGGGTCAAACTGCCGTTCACCACCGTAAATCGGGAAATTATTATTAACGTCCGTGCAGCCTTCGCCCAGCCGCCACTTTAAGCAGCTGCCGAGAAGAAATTCACTTGTCCGCCGTAGGCACGGTACATATTTTCAGTTTTGAGAACGGACGGGCGATCGCCGCTGGCAATCACTTCGCGGTTTAGTAAAATTAAGTCGTCGAAGTGAGTAATCGAATCGCCTAAATCGTGATTCACGACTAGTACGATTTTCCCTTCCTCAGCGAGTTCTCTAAAAATCTCGAACAGCACTTGTTCGGTTTTTTGGTCAACGCCAACAAACGGTTCGTCGAAACAGAAAATCTCCGCTTGTTGGGCTAGCGATCGAGCTAAAAAGACCCGTTGTTGCTGCCCCCCAGAAAGCGCCCCAATGCGGCGATCGCGATAGTCTCCCATGCCCACGCGATCGAGGGCTTCGGCGGCGATCCGACGGCTAACCCCCGAAAAGCGGCGGAACCACCCAGTTTTTCGCACCCTCCCCATCATCACCACATCCCATACCGTTGCCGGGAACGTCCAGTCAATTTGCGATCGTTGGGGAACGTATGCCACCCGATCCAAGCAATCCATCAACGGTTTGCCTTCGTACGTCACCACGCCGCTTTCGGCGGGAATCAAGCCCAACATTCCTTTAATCAAGGTGCTTTTCCCCGCACCGTTGGGTCCGATAATCCCCGTCATCCGTCCGGGAGCGATGGTTAAGTTGGTATCGCGCAAAGCTTCTACCGATCGGTAGCGGACGCCTAGATGGCTGATGCGAATCGAGGGGGTTGTGGGAAAGGGGAGGGTTTTGGCAGTCTTGGGAAAAGCGTTCATAATTGGCTGCAAGGCGAGGTGAGTGCGAGAACAAAATCGATTTTGTCTCGATTTTCGGGCATTTGGGGTTGGCAACTCATGTACCCTAGGGCGTGTTTTTCGAGTCCGGAGCGCGGTTTGTTTTACCGAATTCCATCGCCCCAAATCTTCCAGATGAGGGAGGATCTCGAGAGAACACGAAGCTCTTTCCTAGTCCAAATGCTTTGCCCCTACTAGTTTAGCGCAAAATATGAAACAATTATGATAGCTAAATGAAAGAATTATGAAAAACCGAACCAAGAGAGGACGATCGTGAAAACCCTGACAAACTGGGGAATCTTAACGGGTCTGGCAATTGTATTAAGTGGGTGCAATCCCCAAGCAACTCGCGAAGGGGAAACCGCATTACCCCGCGTTGTCTCCACCAGTACCATCATCGCCGATTTCGCCGAGGATGTCGGGGGCGATCGCATCGAACATACCGGAATCTTGCAACCGGGGGCAGATCCCCACGTCTACGAACCCGTTCCCGAGGACAGCATCGCTTTAGAAAAAGCCGATCTGATTTTCTACAACGGTTACAACCTCGAACCTGGTTTGATTAAACTGATGAAAACCGCAGGCAGCAATGCGAAGCAAGTTGCCGTCGGGGAAGTCGTCAAACCTTTAGATTTTGAATATCAGGGTCAAAAACAACCCGATCCTCATGTTTGGGGCGATGTCAAAAATGCGATCGCCATGGTCGAAGTTATCCGAGATTCGCTAATTCAATTAGCACCAGAAAATAAAGAAATTTTAACTCAAAATGCCGCAACTGAGATCGAGAAATTGCAACGCTTAGATACGTGGATACAAGAGCAAATTAGCACAATTCCAGCCGCTCGCCGCCAACTGATTACCACTCACGATGCCTTTCAATACTACGCCAATGCCTACGGTTTAAAAGTTGCCGGAACCCTCATCGGTATCAGTACCGAAGAACAACCTAGCGCCCAAACCGTGCAGAAGTTAGTTGAGGAAGTTAAAGCTACAAAAGTTCCGGCAATTTTCGCCGAAACCACTATCAATCCCCAACTGATTAAAACCGTTGCCGAAGAAGCTAAAATTAAACTTGCCGATACTCAACTCTATTCCGACTCTATCGGCGCACCGGGTAGCGAAGGAGATTCTTATCTTAAGATGATGGTTTCTAATACCAAGGCGATCGTGGAAGCCTTAGGGGGAAAAGTTAGCGATTTCCCCCTATAAAAAAGTCTGAATTTTACAAAATTCAGACTTTTTAAAATCTAATTCTGGGCTGGTTACACCTGTGCTAAATCAGCCAAACCGATCGCACTAAAACTCACATTTTGTAAGGTGATCGACAGTTCTCCGGCTGTAATTTGGGTATCGTCACAAACTTGAGTAATAGTCAACCTCTCGTTCCCTTAATGCTCCCATTCTCAATAAAATAGGGCAAATTGAGGCAGAATTTGAAATTAGGTCATCTTCGCGACACCAATTTTGTGAAAGCATCTATCCCCTCATCCCCCAACCGCTTCTCCCAACAAAAAACTGCGAAGCTTCCTCTATCTTCCCTCCTCATAGGGGAATTGAGGGGGATGGGAGAAGGGGTGCAATAGGGTGTCAATTACTGGGTAACATTGCCGAGGGACAGAGATCGGCAAGCTGACAGCGATCGCACGCGGGTTTGCGGGCATCGCAGACCGCCCGACCGTGGTAAATCAACCGAATCGACCAATTTTCCCAATCTTCCACGGGTAACAACGGCATCAAATCCCGTTCCACCTTCACCGGATCGGTATGTTCCGTCAGCCCCAAACGCCGACTCAACCGCTTGACGTGGGTATCCACCGTTACCCCGGCGTTAATGCCATAAGCGTGTGCCAGCACCACATTTGCCGTTTTCCGCGCCACTCCCGGCAACTCCAGCAATTGCTCCATCCGTTTTGGCACTTCGCCGCCATACTTCTCGGTAATCATCCGACACGCACCCTGGATATTTTTCGCTTTGTTGCGATAAAATCCAGTCGATCGAATTAAATCTTCCAACTCCGCCAAATCCGCACCCGCAAAGGCGGCGGCATCGGGGAACCGTTGGAATAAGGCGGGGGTCACTTTATTCACCCGATCGTCCGTACATTGTGCCGAGAGAATGGTAGCCACCAACAACTGTACGGGAGTATCGTAGGTTAAGCTGCAAGTTGCATCGGGATACAACCGTTTGAGGCGGGTTAAAACTTCCAGCGCTCGAATTTTGTGCGATCGTTTGGGCATTAGTTGATTGCTAGTGGCTAGTGGCAAATCACACATAATGGCTTATGGGTCGGAGTTCGTTGTCCGAGAATTTTTTGAATTTAGGTTTGGGGTTGGAGTTTTCCGGGATTGGTATACCAGTTGGGTTTGGGAGGTGGGGTAGAGTGGTGGCGTTCGATATGTTGGCGAATGGGGATATTGTCGTAGTCTCGAATACTTCCGGCTCCCATTCCCAGTAAACTTTCGTTACCGAATAAGTCCCACAAAAAGAGATGCTGTTCGTCAGTGAGAGGAATTTCTTCGAGTTTGGCGATGTAGAATACAGCTAACACATCGATTTCTTGGCGTTTTTGGCTCCATTGATACATCAACTTGAAGGGAATTCCTGCTTCAATAATTCGATCGAGCGCTTCGTCTGGAGTTAACCCGCGTTTGCTGACTAAATTGAGGCAAGCTGCTAAAATCCAGCAATCTTTGGGTAGGATTTGCAGTCTGTAGGAATTGCTATTCATCAGTTTTATCCTCTTCACAAGTCCAATAGATTCCGCCCGTACAATCGTTGTGATGTTGAGCGCGGCGTTCGTATTGATCGCAACGTTCCTGAGCAGAAGCAAACTGCTCCAAAAAGGTTTGACCAGGAACGTAAAATGGTCTTTCTGGATTAGATTCGAGGAATTTTTGATAATCTTCCCAGTTTATCTCGGGCTTTTCTGGATCTCGTAGCAGGGCTGAAACTTTAAAGAAACCTTCTCTGAAAGTTGCCCCTTCGTAAGTCAATCGTCAACTTTAATCGAGCTATTTCTCAGAGCTACCGATTCAATTGCTGTACCCACTCCAAATTCACCGTATCTCGCACGATCAAAAACATTCCCAAACCTAGCAAAATTAACAATCCCGACTGCATGACGCCATCTTGAATGTGAACGGGAATGGGTTTGCCGCGCAATCCTTCGACAATCAAAAAGACCAACTGTCCGCCATCGAGAGCGGGGAGGGGCAAAATATTAATAATTGCCAAGTTGATGCTAATAATGGCGGCAAAGGCGAGCAAATTCAAGGCATCGCTTTCGGCAACTTTTGCCCCTTGTTCGACAATTTTCACCGGACCGCCCAGTTGGCTAGCCGTATCGCCGAAATTCGTGACCAGTCGATAAAAACCATTTACGGTTCCGAGAAAGATATCCTGAAAGCGTTCCGAGGCGAGGCTGAAAATCTCGAAGGTGTTGCGGGGACGGCGATAGATGGGGTCGCCATTGGGAGCCAGTTGTACGCCGATGCGTCCTTTGCCGTCGGAGTCGCTTTTGGGGGTGACCGTGAGGGTGGAAATACTTCCTTGACGATCAATCTGGAATTTTAACGGGCGATCGGGATGTTGTTCGATCGTCTCCTTGAGTTTGAGCATCGATCCTTCTGCGGCAGGCAGGGGTTCCCCATCGATGGCAAGGACGATATCTCCGGATTTGAGTCCCCCCTGGGCGGCAGGAGAGTCCAGGGAAACCACTTGGGGAATGGCGACGCCGGGTTGGTAGTCGAAGCCTTCGGGGATGCCTGCCCCGCCGATTTGCAGTGCCAAGACGAAGTAGGCAAAGATTAAGTTGGCGATGACTCCGGCACTGACAACGATAACGCGATCGAGAACGGGACGGTTGCGCAACAAGTCGGGATCGTCGTCGGCAAACTTGCTGTCGGGATCGTCGTCGGGAAAGCCGACGAATCCGCCCAAGGGAAAGGCTCGGAGAGCGTACTCGGTTTCGGGTCCTTGGTATTTGAGCAAAATCGGACCGAAACCGATGGAGAAACGGTTGACGTGAATGCCTTGGAGGCGGGCTGCGAGGAAGTGACCGAGTTCGTGAACGACGATGAGAAGGGCTAAAACTGCGATTGCTGCCAGTACGGACATGAATCCATCCAGTGCGTTTGATTAAGTTTTCTTTCCATTCTAGCTTGGAATGATAAGCCCTAACCGCAAGGTAGAGGAAGTTTCCGATTCGAGTTTTGGGGTGATGGAAGTCATGCACGATCGCCCCAAATTGTCAACTGAGTGAAAACTCGTGCTACTACAGAAGTAAGGTGGCAAAACCCTCACAGGAGCTTTGCCAACTGCCAACTCAATCTTCAGACAATTGATGTCATGACTCAACCCACTTATGAAGGGTATTGTCGGGAGACGCCCAAGGTTTTTAAAGTTAGAGATAAACGATTGGGAACCGCGAATATTTATCCGCAACCCGCTCGATCGATTCTCAGTCCGGCTACGGGTTATATCGGGGGATATGATTTTACCTTAAATCCCTATCGAGGTTGTCAGTATGGTTGCAGTTATTGCTATGCTGCCGCATTTAGTCCGAACTCGAAGATGCGGCAAGATTGGGGAAATTGGGTCATTGTCAAGGAAAATGCCGTGGAGCTTTTAGAGAAAGAGCTACAGCGATGGTATCAAAAAAATCGAAATACCCAACAGAAAACGCCCAGTATTTATATGAGTAGCGTTACCGATCCGTATCAACCGATCGAGTCGAAGTTTCAGTTAACCCGCCAACTGTTAGAAGTGATGGTTGAATATCAACCGCGTTTGGTAATTCAAACCCGAAGTCCGGCGATCGTGAGAGATTTTGACCTGTTTCAGCGCTTTCAATTTTTGCGCGTGAATATGAGTATTCCGACGGGAAGCGAGGCTGTAAGAAAGGATTTTGAACCGCGATCTCCCAGTATTCAAGCGCGACTGAATGCCTTGTCCAAACTTCGCAATTTTATCGATCCTCAAAAAGGCTATATGCCCAAAATTTCGATTACGATAACGCCTTTGCTACCCACTTTTCCAGAACACGAACTAGAGTTTATTAAAAAGTTAAGGGTTGCCGATCGCATCGTTTTCCAAAATTTTCATACTTCGACGAATCGATCGCTCGTTGCCAGCACCCGATCGGAAGCGATCGAACTTCAAAAAAAATATCGTTGGTGGTACGAGTCAGCCGATCAAAACGATCGAGCCTTTAAAGAAAAGTTAGAGTTTGCTTTGCCCAAAGTAGAAATAAAAGAAGGAAAAGAAGGATTTTCTTATGAATAATATTCTCGCGAATTGGTGGCGATCTTATCAGTTTGAGAAAGCGTTAAGTCAGGACGATCGCCATCAAGCCCAGCAAATTCTCCAAAAAATATTGAGTTCGGGCGCTCGATTATCTCACTTAGAACGACTTTTTCAAGAAAACCAGAAACTCGTTCAAACGAACCAAGAATTAAAACAGCGACAAAAACATCTTTTAACCGTTCGTCGAACTCTTGCTAACTCGAACTTTCTGCCGAGCGACTCCGAACTGATTCGAGATATTTCAGACAAATTTAAAATCGAACGAATCGAGCAAAATTTAATTCAATGTACGGGCATCGATCGCCGCATATTTTCACCTTTAGAAGCGATTATCTCTGACTTTTTAGAAAAAGAACTTCTAGGTATTCAAGAACCATCAAGAACAGCAAACTTTCGCACAGCTTTACAAGACCTATATGGATTAAAACGAGGTCTCGATCCAAATTATAGTTCTCAACTATCTCCCCATCTTTATTTAATAAAATATTTTTTAGAAAATGTCTATTGTACGTATTTGGCATGGTTTTTCGTTTACCAACAAGGTTTACTACCCTCGCGCATCGCGATTTTAGATGTCGCTGCCGGACCGGGAACGGTAGCTTACGGACTCTCTCTCTTTTTGCAAAGCTGTTGCCAGCGAATGTTCTTACCCGATCTTCATATCTCGTATTCGTCTTTGGAAAAGCAAAAAACATTTCAATATCGAGGTCTGCAAGTGTGGCGTCGCTATGCAGATTCTCAAACAACGCCAATCCCTTTCTATTTTCAGTTTTTAACCCAAGATATCTTTGAATACGCCAAAAATTCGAGCAAGATCGCTCGCAAATTTTTTGATTTTGTCGTCATCTCCCATTGCTTTTTTGCCGATCTTGCCCATCGCCGTCAAGCTTTTCAAATTTATCAGCAGATTTTTGAAAAGCACCTCAAACCGGATGGCTGTGTTTTCCTCATCATCCAGAGTCGCAAACTGTATAAATTTTACAATCTCCGCCCAGAGCAAATTCAATGCGATCGAGAAGAACGGCTGGTACGAGAATTTTTAAACGAAATGGGATTGCGCTTAAAAAACTATATTTATATCAGTTCTACAGGAAGCCGAACGTTTCGCAAAAAAGAATTTTATCAATTTGCCAAATCGCGACTGCCGAAGTACGAGTCGATGAGAACAATTCACCATCAATATTTGGGTATCAAACGCGATTTACACTATGCCGTTGATGATTACATTATTCTCGCCCAACGATAGAAGGACTCCCAAATTCATGCCCCCAAGCTAAAATCGCAGACCGATCCCGCGATCGACTGTTAAGATTACTTCATACGGACGGCGATCGAATCGTTACATCCTCAACTCCACTCTTCGCATACTCCAACTGGATGACTGGCGCATCTTCCCCAAGACTAACTCCCCGACGGCGGGAAAACGACTGGCGATTGTTTCTGCGACTGGTTCCCTACGCCCGTCGCCACCGCCGCTTGCTGCTGACCGTTGCCTGCCTGCTGGTTCCCCTGTCAGTTGCCGGGGCGATTCAACCGATTCTCATCGGACAGGCAATCTCGTTAATCCGCCAAGAACCCACCTTCTTTTTACTCGAAGGCAAAACCCTCTCGACGGGGTTATCGATCCTGGCGGGTTTGCTGCTAGCCACCATCGTCATCCGCCTGGGATTGGAATCGACGCAGTTATTTTTAGTCCAAAAAGTCGGGCAGCGAATGACGGCGGATATTCGCGACGATTTATTCGCCCATGTCATGTCGCTGTCGTCGCGATTTTTCGATCGCACGCCTGTGGGACGCTTGATTACCCGCCTGACCAGCGATGTCGAAGCGTTGGGAGATGTCTTCGCTACGGGGGCAATTGGTATCCTCAGCGATCTCGCTTCGATCGCCATGAACCTCATTGTCGCCTTCACCCTCCAGTGGCAATTAGCATTAATGCTGCTGTTGATGCTGATTCCCGTTACTGCAACGGTGATTTACTTTCAGCAACAGTACCGCATCGCCAACTACCGTTCTCGCGAAGAACTGTCGAGTTTGAATGCGATGTTGCAAGAAAATATCGTCGGGATTAACGTGGTGCAGTTGTTTCGGCGGGAACAATTTAACGCCGAATCGTTCCGCCAGATCAACCAGCGTTACATCAAAGCGGTGGATGGTACGATTTTTTACGACTCCATGGTTTCGGCTATTTTAGAATGGATTTCGCTGGTGGCGATCGCCGGCGTCCTCTGGTTGGGCGGCACTCAGGTGATGAACGAAACCATGACCTTTGGAACCCTGGCAACCTTTATCCTCTTTGCCCAGCGGGTGTTCGATCCCCTGCGCCAATTTGCCGAAAAATTCACCTCGCTGCAATCTGGATTTACTGCCGTCGAACGCATCAGCGACCTCCTCGACGAACCGATCGAAATTCGCGACGCCCAAACCCCCGCCCACCTCGACCCGCAAACGGCAGCCGGAGAAATCCGCTTCGAGAATGTTTCGTTTGCCTACAAACCCGACGAATACGTTCTCGAAAACCTCGACTTCACCATTCGTCCCGGCGAAAAAGTGGCGTTGGTGGGTCCGACGGGGGCGGGGAAAAGCTCGATTATCCGCTTGCTGTGCCGCCTGTACGAACCGACACGGGGTCGGATTACCATCGATGGGGTGGATATTCGGGAGATTCCCCAGGCTCAATTGCGCCGCTATGTGGGGGTGATTTTGCAGGATGGTTTCCTGTTTGCCGGGGATGTCAAGAGCAATATCGCCCTGGGAGAAACCTACTCCATGGAACAAATCCGCAACGCTGCCGCCCAAACGAATGTCGATCGACTCATCGAACAGTTACCTCAAGGATACGATACCCAACTGCGAGAACGGGGAACGAACCTGTCGGGGGGACAGAAGCAATTGTTAGCCTTTGCCCGTGCTGCCATTCGCGATCCGCGCATTTTGGTGTTGGACGAGGCGACGGCGAGTTTGGATGTGGGGACGGAATCGCTGATCCAGGAAGCCCTCGAGCGACTGTTGGGCGATCGCACGGCAATTATTATCGCTCACCGCCTCTCGACAATTCGCAATGTCGATCGCATTCTCGTCCTCAAACGGGGTCAACTGGTCGAATCGGGAAATCACGAAGAACTCCTCCAACAAGGCGGACTTTATGCCAGTTTGTACCAGTTGCAGATGTTGGGAACGTGATTTTATCGATATAAACCCAACCCAGACCGGACGATCTCGGCGTTTAGCTGACGGCTGACAGCTAACTGCCGTTCGCTATATAATCGATCTACCCTGATCGGAATGGGCTTGCCGCAGTCGTGATCGAAAGCCGTCGTTCCGATATCGATAGAAAAACCGCGATCGCCATGCTCAGCGTCCGAGAAGCCGAAACCCTACTGTTCGATCTGGTGCGCCCCTTGGATAACCAGCGAGATGTCGAAGTGGTGGATCTCCTCAATGCCACGGGGCGGATTTTAGCGACTCCCGTTGCCTCGAAGTTAGACTTTCCTCATTGGGATAATTCGGCCATGGATGGCTATGCCGTGCGTTACGAAGATGTCAAAACTTGTAGCGTCGATCGCCCCGCTATCTTAGAAATTATCGAAGAAATTCCCGCCGGAACTCCACCCCAAAAAGCACTCAAATCGGGACAAGCTGCCCGCATCCTCACAGGTTCGATGATGCCCAATGGTGGGGATACCGTCGTGATGCAGGAAAATACCCAACGCGACGGCAACCGCGTGGCGATCTCCGTTCCCCCCAAAGAAGCCGGGGATTTCGTCCGCCATCGGGGCGCATTTCACCCAGCGGGGACGACGTTAATCGAAGCGGGGGTGCGGTTGCAACCTGCCGAAATCGCCGTTTTAGCCGCCGCGCAATGCTCGAAAGTGCGGGTGTATCGCCGATTGCGCGTGGCGGTTTTATCCACAGGAGACGAATTGACAACCCCCGATCGCCCCTTGCAACCGGGACAAATTGTAGACTCGAATCAGTACGCGCTCACATCGTTTTTGCTGCAACTGGGGATCGAACCCCTGCGGCTAGGTATTGTGGGAGACAGCCCCGACGAACTGTACGAAGCGATTTCCGATGCGATCGACTGGGGAGATGCGGTGCTGTCTACCGGTGGCGTCTCCGTCGGCGATTACGACTATGTGGAAGATGTTCTGGAAGAGTTAGGCGGCACGATTCACATTCGATCGATCGCCGTCAAACCCGGAAAACCCCTCACCGTCGCCACCGTCGGCAAGAAAAACATCCTCTATTTCGGCTTGCCGGGAAATCCCGTTTCGGCGTTAGTCGGTGCGTGGCGGTTTGTGAAACCGGTACTGCAAAGAATGGGAGGATTGTCTCGGGGTTGGGAACCCGTTTTCGTGGACGCCGTGACGACATCGCCTCTGAAATCCGATGGCAAGCGAGAGACGTACTTATGGGGACGACTATCTTTAAACAATGGCAACTACGAGTTTGCAGTCGCCTCCGGCAGCCACAGTTCGGGCAATTTAATTAATCTAGTCCAAACCAATGGATTGGCGGTATTGCCCGTCGGAACGACGCCAATCGCCGCCGGAGAGCGAGTTTCGGTATTGCAAATAATGGGTAATGGGTAATGGGTAATGGGTAATTGGTCACTGTCCCCTTACTTCCTTACCCCCTGCTCCCCCAGCTCCCCCTGCTTTCTTCACCTCACCTCCTCAACCCCAACCCGAGAAACTGCCGGACGACCGATGCCTGCGGTAAGATCGTAACTCGTTGCCAACAATCCCAGCCACAGAGCGGGATATCGAGGTTCCAGCCACGGCTGAATCCACCGTCCGAATTGCGGCAGCCAACCCAGCAGCCAACCGGCGAGCGCCTGCCAAGTAAAGGTAAAATAACTTCCCAACCACCGCAACAGATCTCGAGATCCGGCGAGTTCCCAAATCCACCATAAAAGTGAGGGATTTTGCCAAGCGGCTTTGAGCGCGAGACGGTTGAACATTCCCCAACTGGTGCGATCTTTAATAAACGTATCGGCGACTTCTGGGGGTTCGTTGGCGAGTAACCCAAAGAAGGTATTTAATATGGCGTTGATGCGTTGGGGGGCAACGAATTTCCCGGTAGGAACCATCATCCCTTTAGAAAACAGCCAAGTAACGGCAATATTGCTTTGATAGGCGCGAATGCGATCGAGATGTTCTGCCTTCAGCAAATCGTGTTTGAGTGCCGTATCTAATAACTCCGTCAGCCGCGCCATATTGCGAACCAAAGAGCCAAATCCGGTGAAAACTAACGGCGATTGTAACGAAGCCGCATCGCCAATGGCTAACAGCCGATCGATCGCCACTCTTCGTTCTTGACTGTTGCCGCTAAAGTGACCGGGAATATACCCAAAAGTTGCTTTTTTCCACTCCAACTTTTCCACGTCGCAGCGTCGATATTCGGGCAAAATAGCGAAAAAGTCCTCGTACATTTCCAGTAGAGAACCGGGATTTTCGGGATGAATTTGGTGGTAGTGAAACAGATAAAACGTTAACTCGTTGCCTTCACCGGGAAATAACTCCCAAATCAGTTGCCGACCTCGCGAAATATCGCCGTGGGAGTTCAACACGTCGCCGTATTGGGAATCCCAAACCCCCGGCTCGAATCCGCCAGAAATCACTGCCCCAACGGTGGGACAAACGCTATCGAATGCCCGTCCTCCGTTCAACTGCCAAGAGATCGGCGAGGCAGATCCCATGGCATCGACCAACAACCGACCGGAGGCAGATTTCTCCGTTTGGGTGGGTAAATGTCGGGCTTGAATTGTCACCTGAGTCTCGCTAACATCGGCGCGGATAAATTCCGTTTCATCCCAAATTTCTCCCCCCGCCGATCGCAATTTTTCCCCACACATTCGCAGTAATTTTTCGGCATTGATCGCCACATTCAACACTTTGGGCGTATGCAGCACCTTAGCTTTACACTGAGGCGGATTGTTGGCATCGAAGAACTTATTAAATCCGTCGATATATTCCGCCGCAATTAAACTTTCAAATTCTGCCTGGGTAAACAATCCTAAATCGATTAAACTTTGAAACTCCGTTCGCGAAATATTCCATTCCCGATTCATCCGTCCAAACGGCAATCGTTCCAACAACAAAACCCGATATCCCCGTCTTGCCATCACCGCCGCGTGAATGACGCCTAATGCTCCGCCGATATAAATGAGATCGTAAGTTTGTGAGGTTTTTTCGGCCGAGGAAGAAGCTGAAGAAAATACGACTTGCTGCGGTGTTTGGGGATGACGAACCCCATCGCGCCACCGCTTTTCCCACCAATACGCGCGAGTTAAATCGTATTCACCGTTGGGGATTTTTTGAAAGTATTTAACAGTAAGGGGATAGTCTGATTTGAGGGCATCGAAAATGGATTGTTGGGATAAATCGATGTCGGGGGGAACGGGGTAACGGTTGGGAAACCGATTTCTGATGGCGATTTCTAAGTCAGAAAAAATCGCTTTTTCTCCGGAAATTGGACGCTCGCCCCAACGAAACACTTTGAGATACGTCGTGCGTTGTAACGACCACACAAAAATCGACAGTTCTTCTTCATCTGGGGGAAAACACAGTTGTAACCCATCGGGGGTGGGCGATTTCTTGCCTTGAGGCGGCATCCATTCCCCTTGCAGCCAAGTGCGAACGGCGGCAGTGTGTGGCGTGGGAATTTCCAGGTAAAGAAGTTGTTTCATGGGTGAGTTCGGTGATGAAGAGATGAGAATAGAGCGATCGCATTTCTCGGTGATTGGGAATGCCGGGAAACCCTCGGGGCAATTCTCCTGTGGAGAAACTTGGCGAATGAGACTTCCCCAACCAGATTAAGATAGATTGCATCTAAACCCAAATAGCAATCGCGTTGGCGCAGTCCGTCCTTTGGACGTAGCGACTCCTGTTAGGAGTGTCGATCGCGGGCGCTTGGAGAAAAAAGTAAGATATAATGCCGGATACTCAAAATTTCACTGCATTACAATTTTGGTTTCATTCACAAAATTCATCCCATTCTAGATACAACCTCAAAATCTACTATGAATTATTCCATTCCTAAGACCCTACCCGAAATGGTCGAGCTATTGGAACAACCCGTCAATGAGGAATTGGTCGCTACGGCGATCGCGGCAGTGGTGGGGATGGCTCGACATCGGGGTCAAACCCTCGCCGACTTGACTGCCGAAGTTTTAAAAGACGATTTTATCCTCGATCGCACCCAACGAGACTGGCTCAGCACTGTCGTTGCCGAAGCCTGGGACAGTTTGCCCGATTGCTGAGTAGCGGTGGTGAACGTCGAAACTGGCGATTGGGGTAGGTCTTTCTAGTGACCAGCGACCCAACCCCCAAACCCGTTAAAAATAAAATCGCAGATGGATGCGCGAATTCAGTTTTTCTTCAACCTGCTCTCCCAATTGTAAGTGTCGCTCCGCGATTTGCCCGACATCGCTGGGTTTGACTTGACAGTACCAAGTTTCCTCGGTGGTTTCATCTGCCCCGATCCGGACTGTGGGACCGGAACTGCACTGTCCCTGACAATCGCACGCCTCGATGGTGTAACCCGTTACCCCCGCCTCTTGAAACGCTTTTAACGTCTCTGCCGAACCCTGCGCCAAACAGGAGCGATGCTGGCACACCCACACCGTTTTCGCTGGGGGAACAATGGGGCGATCGAACTGAGTGTTTGCCATGGGCGAATCTACTTTACGATCGGGCGGTTTCAATTGTAACAATTCCCAACCCGGACTTCTAAGGTTTGCAGGCAGAGCGGTAAAATTTGTGGAGAACTAGACTACTGAGGCAAGCAATGCCCAAAACCGTGGCAGATGTCATGAGTCGCAACCCGATGGTGGTGCGACCGGAAACCCCCATCCAAGAAGCGATTCAAATCGTTGCCGAACGTCGAATCAGCGGCTTACCCGTGGTGAATGCCGAAGGTCAATTGGTAGGAATCCTCTCCGAAACCGACCTGATGTGGCGGGAAACAGGCGTTCGGGAACCCGCTTATATCACCATTCTCGACAGCGTGATTTACCTGGAAAATCCCGCCCGGTACGAGCGCGAGTTGCATAAGGCATTAGGCGCAACCGTGGGCGAAGTCATGTCCAAACCTCCGATCGTGACCACCACCCCGGACACCCCCCTGCAAGACGCCGCGCGAGTGCTGCACGAGAAAAAATTACACCGACTTCCCGTCCTCGATGCCTCCGGTCAAGTCATCGGGATTTTGACGCGCGGCGACATCGTACGAGCGCTAGCTGCCAGTGAATAGCTGGTGGCGAGTGGCTAGTCGGTTTTCACCCATTACCCATTACCAATTACCCATAATTAATGACCATTACCCCCGAATCAGTGCGACAATCGATCGAATCTGACGATTATGGCGAGCGCCTCAGCGGCGTGACGAAACTCGGTCATCTCGATCCAGAGGTCGCTTTTCCCCTGGTGCAAAGTCTCGTTAACGATCCCAATCCTCGGGTTCGCTACTCGGCAGTCAGCAAACTCGCCACATTAGGCACGCAGGATTTAGCCGTAACGTTGGAACTGCTGCGCGATCGCCTCTACAACGATTCGGAATTGGACGTGAAAGCCGCCGCCGCCGATGCGTTAGGCGCATTAAAGATTCGCGATGCCTTCGACGATCTCGAGAAAGCATACCATCAGACCTCTGACTGGATCTTGCGTTTGAGTATCGTTGCCGCCTTGGGAGAAATGGGGGAGCCTCGTGCCTTCGATATCCTCCAAGATGCCTTACAATCGGATGAAGACTTAATCGTCGGGGCAGCCATTGGCGCACTTGGCGAATTCGGGGACGATCGCGCCATTGACTTACTGTTACCGCTAATCGACTACGATGATTGGCAAATTCGCTTTCGCCTCGCTCAAGCGTTGGGACGCTTCCAGGGAGAAAGCGTTACCCAAGCGTTACAAAAACTTGCCGCCGACCCCTCCGAACCCGTTTCTCAAGAAGCTCAACGGTTTTTAGTCAGCGGTTAGGGATTAGCAGTAGGTGTGTCGAGCGCGAGCAAAATGCACCAGAATGGTTAGCTCTGATCGCGCGTAGATTTCTCTTCGATTGCCCGTTGTTCGACCTCACAACTATGAACCAAATTGTAGGGTTGATAAGCCATGCTTGGGTTGGATCGCTCGGGATGAGTTTCATCCTCTTGCACGCCCTGCAACCTAGATTGACGCTGCCACACTCGAAGCTTCAATCTGCTTTACCCATTACAGTCGCCCAAAATGTTAATTTTGAAAGACATTTTCGAGACTTAGGTGTTGAGGGTTCGATTATCATTTACGACTCGAAGGACGATCGTTTTTTTCAATATAACCCACAACGCAATACCACCAGTTTTCCATCGGCTTCTACCTTTAAGATTCTCAACTCCCTCATTGCCTTAGAAACTGGAGTCATTGCCGATGAAATTGCCATTCTCACTTGGGACGGAATTCACAGAGAGCTTCCCGAATGGAACCGAGACTTGAATCTGAAAGAAGCGATGAAGCTTTCTGCTGTCTGGTTTTATCAAGTGCTAGCTCGCCGAGTGGGATACGAGCGAATGCAACAATGGGTGGCAAGTGCGGAATATGGCAACCAAAATATTGGAGAAGAGGAGGATATCGATCGATTTTGGTTAAATGGGGAATTACGCATCACACCTCAAGAGCAAATTCAATTTCTCCGCCGTCTCTATGAGAATGAATTACCCTTTTCCGAACGATCGCTCTCGATTGTTAAAGACATTCTCATCAACGAAAAAACTCCGGATTATATCATTCGAGGAAAAACGGGTTGGTACGGTTTTGGAGACCCGTCGATCGCGAATGTGGGTTGGTATGTCGGTTATGTGGAAACGAGCGAGAATGTTTACTTTTTTGCCACGAACATCGATATTCGCAATCCTCAAGATGCTGCCGCGCGAATCGAATTAACCCGTCGCTGTTTTCAATCCATGGGAGTTCTGTAAATTAGGGTTAGGGTGTGTTCTGGAACGAAATGCACCCTCTGGGTCAGTGGTGGGTTCGGGGCGATCGTCAATAACTAATAAATCCTTTCTGCATTCTGCCTGTCTCGCTCGCCGATCGACTAACCTTTTTCAATAAAGTTAAGCAGAATTTTTTGATGGGGAATTCCCATCGGTCGAACTTCCCCAGCATTTTTAGAGTATCGCTCCCCTTTTTTAATTTCATCGATCGTCCACAAATCCATATCCCATCCTTCGTTGAGAACTAAATTTTCCAGTCCGACGGTTAAAGGTGCGTGGAATACATGACGCACGGATTCGGACGTTTCATAGATTTCAAACAGTTCTGCTGACGGCATTTCGTAGCCGATTTCTTCGAGAATTTCCCGTTTTACCGCTACTTCCGGACTTTCTCCCGGTTCGATGTGACCGCCAAAAAACGTCCAATATCCGGGATAGACAATGTTGGGAATGTTATCCCGAAGTTGCATGAGAAATAGAGCTTCGCGATATAAAATAGCAACGGCAGCGTGATAAATTTTTGTCATGGGTAATTGATAATAGGTAATAGGTGATAGGTAATGGGTAATTAACCAACCCCAAACCCCAAACTCCCAACCCCAAATGACCAGTGACAAATGACAAATGACTAATCCAATTGTTTTCGTTCTTCGAGATAAACTTCGCCAAAATCTTGTTGACCGATGGGGATGCTTTCGGAGCGGACGATCGCTTTAATTGTCAAGAGATCTCCAGGATTGGGTAAGGGAAGATCGCGCATCACCCAAATTTTACCCGTTTTATCTTGAATTTGATACGCACCGCTCTCTAAAAACGGGGCTTGTTGAGTCACCGTTCCTTTAACATTCACGCTATCTCCCACTTTGGGATTTTTAACGATTTGGGAAATGGGGGTAGTATGCACCGGAATGCCAACGGTGGATGAGATTTCCGCGCAACTGGCGAGAAAGGTAGCACTCAAAATTCCCGGCAACAAGACTAAAATTCGAGAAATCGGAGGGCGATCGGGTGGTAGGGTGATAAAGGGAATGCGTCGCGCGATCGCGCCAAACCCAGATACATCGGGGAAATTGGCGGCAAAAGATAGCAAAGACCGCGACACGGGTAACGTATTTCTGCAATGCCATGCGGGATTGCCAAACCCTTCCCGCATTCTTGTAATCCGATCGAGTCTTTTCATCCAGCCTCATGAACGCCAAAACTGCTTCTATCTTAGACGGTAAAGCTCTCGCCAACCAAATTCAAACGGAACTGAAATCGCGCATTCTCGGCTTGCAAGACCGGATGGGTCGCCCTCCCGGTTTGGCAGTCATTCGGGTGGGAGACGACCCCGCCAGTGCCGTCTACGTGCGCAATAAGGAGAGATCGTGCGATCAGGTGGGGATTGCCTCTTTGGGTCGCCACTTTCCCGCTACGGCATCTTTTGAAGAAATCGCTGCCGAAATCCAGAAACTCAACACAGACGATCGCGTTGACGGCATTCTCTTGCAACTCCCCTTACCCGACCCTCTCGACGCCGTTTCTCTGCTGCTGCAAATCGACCCCAACAAAGACGCCGACGGCTTGCATCCGACGAACATGGGACGGCTGATGCGGGGAGAACCGGGGTTCCGCAGTTGCACCCCCGCCGGAGTGATGCGCTTGTTGCAAGCTTACGATATCGATCCGCGAGGAAAACAGGCGGTTGTCGTCGGTCGCAGTATTTTGGTCGGCAAACCCATGGCGTTGATGTTACTCGAAGCTGATGCTACGGTCACGATCGCGCATTCGCGATCGCCCGATTTAGGCAGCATTACCCGTACCGCCGATATTTTAGTCTCCGCCGTCGGTCGTCCGGGGTTAATTTCGGCGGAAATGGTCAAACCCGGTGCGGCAGTGGTGGATGTGGCGATCGTCCGTACCGAAGACGCAGAGGGAAAAGCCCGATTGGTCGGCGATATCGATGCCGAATCCGTCCGCCCAGTCGCCGGATATCTCACCCCCGTCCCCGGCGGCGTCGGTCCGATGACCGTTGCTATGTTGTTACACAACACCGTCTCCCGCTACGAGTCGTTGACTTAAGGAGTTCGGGAGGAGAAGAGAGCAGGGGAAGCAGGGGGGATCAGGGGGACACAGAGACACGGAGATCGTGAATGCGAAAGCGCAACTAGCCAAACCCCAAACCCCAAAACCCAAACCCCTAATATTGCTTCATCGCTCGATCGATATCGCGTTTGGCTTGTTTTTGTTTGAGAGATTCGCGTTTGTCGAAAAGTTTCTTCCCTTTCCCCAGTCCGATACTCACTTTAACCCGACCGTTTTTGAAATACATTTTCAACGGAACCAGGGTTAATCCTTTTTCTTCCACTTTGCCGATGAGTTTGCGGATTTCTTGGCGGTGGAGTAACAGCTTGCGGGTGCGGCGGGGATCGTGGTTGAAGAATTGACTAGCTTGTTCGTAGGGGGAAACGTGCACGTTGAGCAACCACACTTCGCCATTGCGGACTAAGGCGTATCCGTCCCGCAGGTTAACTTTCCCGAGGCGGATGGATTTGACTTCCGTGCCTTTGAGTTCGATTCCTGCTTCGTAGGTTTCCAGGATTTCGTAACGAAAACGCGCTTGTCGGTTGTCGCTGATAATTTTGATGCCTTCGCTTTTTTCTGCCATAGTTTCGCGTGGTGATGTCGGTTGGGGGTGTTCTCGGTTGTTCCGTCTAACCGGGGAACTCTATTTTATAGCGATTTTCAAGAAGGCGATCGACAGATCGATCCTGACTCTACGGGGAAAACAACAACATTTCCGGAATCAAAACCTGACATCGTGTAGTCTCTTTTCGGAATTATCGAGAGTTACTTTATTCAGTCATGAGTTCTATCAATCACGAGACGATTGGTCACGCTTTGCGTTTGCTCAGTCAGGGACTATATCCTTATGCAGAGGAAAAAGTAAAAAAGAAGCGGAAAAGCAGGCAGCATTAGCAGCTTTGAAAAACTTACAAAGCAATTAATCAAGCCTCATCTTCGTAAACAGGCGGCCAAAGCTCGGAAATAGACAATTCCCAACCCGGCAGTAATTCCGGTAAGGTTAAAATATCTCCATTTCCTAGCTTGATCGGCTCGCCTGTCGATCGATAAACCGCGACCGTTTCCCGATCGGGATCGACGAGCAATCCGACGATCGCGCCTAATTCGATAAACTTCAACAGTTTCTTTTGTAAAGGGGAAATTCTGTCGCTTTGAGATTTAATTTCAACGACGAGATCGGGAACCATTTCCCCAAAATAGCGAACGCTGCGTTTGAGGCGATCGGCACGAACGAAGGAAACATCTGGCGCTTTCAGATTGGTATCCGGTAAAATAAAGCCACCCGCCGAGTCAAAAACCCGTCCCAACCGACGGGGATAAACCCAATTTCCGAGCAACCGAATCAATAACGATCCCACTTCACTAGAGATCATATCTGACGGACCCATAACGATAATTTTGCCATCCTCCAGTTCGAGTTGATAATCGCGACCCAATGCCTTGAAGGTTGCTTGTAACTCTTCTAAATCTTTGACCGTCATCAGCGACATATTCTCAAGTCTCCTCAACGGAATAGAGTTTGATTATACCGAATTCCAACGATCGCCAAGTGCAACTTCCATTAGGAGTATCGCCTCGTCCCCTTTCTCGATAAGCTAGACATGACCATCGGAACGGGGAGGCTTCACCACTATGCCATCGGGAAACATTGCATCGGCAAGCGAATTACTCCAACGCTACGCCGCCGGAGAACGGGAATTCGAGGAAGTTCGCCTCAGTAGCGCCAATTTACAAGGCGCGATCCTTCACGGCATCGATTTGAGCGAGGCAATGTTGGGCAATGCCGATTTGAGTCGTGCCGATTTGCGCGGTGCGGATCTCAGTTGGGCGGATTTAAGCGGCGCGAACTTGCAAGGCGCGGACTTGCGCGGGGCAATTCTCACCCGCGCCGATTTGAGTCGCGCGAATTTAACTCGCGCCAATTTACGCAAAGCCGATTTGAGTTTGGCAAATTTGACCGGATCTCAGTTAAGCGAGGCGATTATGCCCGACGGACAGCTACACGATGCCACGGAGGTTGAAGAACACCCCCCAGACGAACCCGCACCGGAGTTACCCAAATTAAAGCTGTACCACCAACCCCTATCCGTCAACTCGCGCCGCGTGTGGATTGCTCTCCTGGAAAAGCAAATTCCTTTCGAGTTAGTGGCGTTAAATCTCGACGGCGATCAATTTGCCGAAGACTTTTTAGCCGTTAGTCCGTTTCATCACATCCCGGCGTTAGTGGATGACGGGTTTAGCGTCATCGAATCGCTGGCAATTTTGGATTATTTAGAAGCGAAATATCCGATGCCGTCTCTGTTACCCAAGGATGCGAAAGCGCTAGCCACGATGCGGATGGTGGAGTTGGTGACGGCAAACGAATTGTTACCCGCTATGACGCCTCTGATTCGGCAAATGATGGGGTTTATCGAGTTAGAAGCTCAAACGCGCGATCGATCGGTAGGACAAATTGGGAAAATACTGAGCTTTTTAGAAGAAAAGCTAGGAAAATCTCCGTATTTTGGCGGAGAACGCCTAACACTGGCAGATATCGTCGCCGGAACGGCTGTTATTTGGCTTCCGGGTTTGGGAGTTTCTTTAGACGAGTATCCTGCCTTAAAACACTGGAGCGAAGCCTTAATGCAGCGTCAAAGCTGGCAGCAAACCCAACCCACGCCGGAGCAAATCGAAGGATTTAAGACGCAAATGCGGGACTTAATGGCAAAGGCAGACCATTCGTAATTCCCAAATTCCCTACTATTGGCTGGATGGGGGCGATCGATCCTCAAAGCGATATATCCAGTCTGTTGACTTTGGCAGAGATCGATCGCGCAACAGACCAAAAGTCTGGAATCGGGAAGCGGAAAAGTCGATCGATCCGGTCTGTCAAGCCCCGCTGTTTTAAGTTGAATTACTGACAAAATATCAGTAGGCAGAGAAGAATTTTCCGTATAACCGCACACAATAAGGAGCGATCATTCGATCGCTTAGTCAGGGCTTTATCAAAAAGGCGATCATCTTCAGGGGGTGACGTGAACGCAGAACCGGGGTGCGAGAAAATTCAATCCTCAAGAGCCAGGACGAACTCGAAGAAGACATCGTAATTTTTGGAAAGGTTTATATGGCGAAAACTGGATAAGAACTTTTGGTGAGTGTCAAGAATGGGTGGAACAATTTCTCAGCGTCTTTCGCAATAAGCGACCCTTTTATCAAAGGGGATTGAAGGCAATGAGGCTGATACAGCCAACCTTCTAGCCTCCTTGTCGCCCCCTGAAGGTTAGCTGTTAGCGAGTTACGAATCTGTTAAAAAGAGAGCGCGGATTATCCGAGCTCTCTTTTAGATTGAGATCAACTCAAGCGCTGACGAATCCAGAGGGTAAAGAGGGGGAGCGCTAATTGATATCCTAATTCCGACCCATATATTAAGCCTTTGTGCTGGAGTCCGGCAATCGCCCCTTGCAAACTTCCACCTCGGGATAAATAATGCTTTTGAATGTATTCGCGGCTTTGCGGTTTTTCGGTGGGATCTAGAGCTAAGGATTCTAACAGTTGTGCCTGAGATGCCGGAAGTAAGATTAATAACGATTCAAATACGGTGGAAAGATCGCTGAGTAATTCTTGGATGGCTCGCTCGATTTCGGTATTCCCAATTAGCCCGTTTGAAGTCCGAACCCGGCACAAGCGGCGCACCAGTGCCGAGGCATCACCGATATGTCCCCGCACGGCGTTTAAAAATCGCTCCAAGGATTGCGATCGCGGATCGAAAGTCAATCCCTCGCTATGCAACACATCCCGCGCCCAAGCGGCAACTACATCGTCGGACAAGGGGGTCAGTTTGACCACTTCTAAGCCGATCTCTTCATCTTCGGCTCGATCGCTGGTTTCTGCCAGGGTGGCTACCAAGACGTAACTGACTGCCGTTTGTCGCTTAATTTGGCGACGCAGACAGGTTTCCCATTGATGATTGCGATCCCACGCGCGAATGTGAGGAAAGCCGTGTAAGATAACGATCGCTTGGCGATCGACGGATTCGGCAAGCCGTTGCGGCACTTGTAACAACAGTTCATAAGCCTGCCACAGTTCTTCGGGTTGGGAACTTGCCCGAAGTCGGCAGTGCAAGGTGACGCGACTGCCTTCCCGAAGGACGAAAAATTGAGAAGCCTCTGTGGCGATCCATTCTCGCAAAAAGGAGATCGCCCCTTGGCTTTTAACGGCTAAACTGATGCCTTCGCACAACAGTTGCACGAATCGCCGTCCGTCGGTGGCGCGGATGCAATCGACTTCGATCGTCTTTGCCCCCACTTCTCGGACAGCCCGCCGTATCAGCGTTCGCCGTCCGCTACCGGGAACTCCCGCAATCAGCAAGTCACGATCGCTGGCAAGGGCGCGAGTAATCTGCTGGAAATGGGCTTGTCGCCCGAACGATTCCAAAGGGGCAGATAACTCGGAAAAGTCCATAGGATCGGTCTCGGTTGGGTTTGACTGCCTGCCGATCGTACCATTGTTGGGGATCGCGGTTAAACGTTATTCGTCATGAGTCATGGGTTATCGGTCATTTGGGGAGTGGCTAGTGGCTAGTTGCTAGTTGCTCCGCCCGCATCGCCCGACTCCAATGGGGCAAAAGATTACAGTTTTTCGGGACTGTGAGCCGGCTGAAACCCAGGGACAACATTATCGGGTCAATCAGTCTCGTAGGCTGTATGAGCGCTGGCTTGGTCTATTTGTAATAAATCAAAAAAAAATACATTTTATGATATCAGTTATAGGGTGTGTTGAGTTTTGAGATTGGGGATTGGGGATTTGGGGTCGATCGTCACATTGGGGTTATAGAATTCCAATAACCGATAACCAATTGGGAGCGATCGACACACCCGACGATCGCTATAAAATAGAGACAAATTCATTCAACTTCTGGAAACATTAGTCTGTGCTATAAGCCAAACTCTTGAAGGGCGGGAACGAAGTTTTTATTTTCGTGGCTGGGGCGGCTGAGTTTAATCAGAACAAACCGTTGGAGAGGTGTGAGATTTTTCCACCGATCGATCGGGATCTTGACCTCGCAGCTTTCCGCTTTTTCCAGAACGTCGGCGGGAATGCGATCTCCCGACAGCCAAGGGGGATGGGGATCGATGGGTAAATCCTTTGCCGTTTCTCCAGTTCGTTCTCGGAGCGTGTCGCACAGAAACTGGCGATAGGCTGGAATTTCGCTTGCAGTTTCGCAAGGCATCTCGACGAGGATTTGGCGATCGCGATCGCTAAATTGATGCCACTGCTGCAATTTTAGTTTAATTCCGCAAGTATCCAGCTTATAGCGCACTTGCATGGGAATACAACGCAGAGATTTGATGAAATCGGCTTCAAATTGAAAGAAAGTCATGGGACGAGACCCTCGGGAATGGGGGTCAAGAGTGAGTTCCATGAAAATTATAGAGCAAATCCCAAAACCTCGACTTTCCTCCCGACCTCTGCCGTTTGCGATAAAGTTGGATGAATTGGGTTAAGCTGCTGCGACGAATTGGAGGAAGATGCTACAGCGCGTTTTGGAACCGGAAGTGATGGATACCTGGGAAGAGTCAGTTGCCTACGATGCGATGGACTTCCTGGAGGTAAATACCGCCTTTGTCGAGGAAGCGGTGGCACTGGGATCTCCCGAGGCGCGGGTGTTGGACGCGGGAACCGGTCCGGCACGGATTCCGGTATTGATGGGTGAGCGTCGTCCCCAGTGGCAGATTGTCGGCATTGACTTGTCGGCAAATATGCTGAAATTGGGCACTCACCACATTCGGGAAGCGGGGTTAGAAGACCGAATCCAACTGCAACTCGTCGATGCCAAACAAATGCCGTTCGAGGACAACTTTTTCGATTTGGTGGTGTCGAATAGTATCGTCCACCATCTCCCCAATCCTTTACCCTTTTTCCAGGAAATCCAGCGAGTTTTGAAACCCAATGGCGGGTTATTTTTACGAGATTTGCAGCGTCCGCCGGATCTGGAAACGGTCGATCGACTGGTTGCCAGTATCGGCACGGACTACGACGCGCACCAAACCCAACTTTTCCGGGATTCGCTGATTGCCGCCTTTACCGTGGAAGAAGTGCGAGAAATGCTGGATGCGGCGGGATTAGACGGTGTTGAGGTCTATTCTTCGAGCGATCGACACTGGACGGCGAAGCGGTCTTCTTAAGCAATAAGTAATAAGTAATAAGTAATAAGTTTGTCATTTGTCATTTTTATCCCTCTGCTTCCCCTGCTCCCCCAGTTCACCTCCACTCTCTATTCTGAACTCCTGAACTCCTAGTTTTATACGGATCTCAACACCTTGACATCGTAATATGTAATTAACCATCTTCATAAAAGTATAAAATTGCGTTTAACTGTAACTGACCCGATCGAATTTATGAAATTGTCGAGTATGTCTCGCAACTGGCGACTTTTGAGGAAAGTCGTTCTTCCGTTGCTCTGTTTGCTATCATTCGCGATCGCATTACTACTTGATAGCTTTACCCCGGCATTCGGGGATGACAGCAGCATCCCAGAAATCCAGATTCCCCGCCAGGAAATTCGCGGCGTATGGATGACCAAAAATGACTTTGATATCCTCAAAGATCGCGATAAAGTGCAAGAAGCGGTAGAGCATTTGCGGCGACTCAACTTTAATACAATTTACCCCGTCGTTTGGAATTCCGGCTATACTCAATATCCCAGTGCCGTCGCTCAACAACACGGCATTCCTTTTTTCTATTACGGTTCCCAAGGACAAGATATTCTCGCCGACTTAATCGATCGCGCCCACGCTCAAAACTTATTAGTCATTCCCTGGTTTGAGTTTGGGTTTATGGTTCCGCAAACCTCCGAACTTGCCCTCAACTATCCCGACTGGCTAACGCAAAAAAAAGATGGAACTCAAACTTCAGTCAGCGCTGCTGGAGAAGTGGCTTGGTTGAATCCCTTTCATCCAGACGTACAGAATTTTATTCGAGATTTAGTTGTCGAAGTAGTCGGCAGATACGACGTCGATGGCATTCAATTCGACGACCATATGAGCTTACCTCGAGAATTTGGCTACGACGAGTACACGGTTAATTTATACCATCAAGAAACGCAGAAAAACCCACCCGACAATCCTAACGATCCCGACTGGGTGCGCTGGCGAGCCGATAAAATTACGGCATTTATGGAACAACTCGATCGCGCGGTGAAAGAGCGAAAACCCCACGCAATCTTCTCCGTCGCTCCCAATTACTACGATTTCGCCTATAAGTTACAATTGCAAGATTGGCTAACTTGGGTGCGCCGGGATATTGCCGACGAGCTGATTGTCCAAATTTATCGTTCCGATTTAGACTCGTTTACGCAAAAGCTCTCGCTGCCCGAAGTGGGAGAAGCGCATCAAAAAATTCCAACAGGCGTGGGAATTATGACGGGATTGAGAAATCGCCCCGTCCCAATGCAGCAAATTAAAGATCAAGCTCGAGCCGCTCAAAATTTAGGTTTGGGAACGGCATTTTTCTACTACGAAAGTCTTTGGGATTACGCACCAGAATCGGAGTCAGAAGCCGATCGACAATCGGAATTTCAAGCCTTGTTCCCTGCTCCTGCCGTGCGCGTCGCGCGGAATTAATCAAATCCCTAATCGAAGTTTTTTACACTAGGTTGTAAAAAACCTCGAGGGGAAATCTGATAGAGTGGTTTCCTGATTTTTGGGAGTGGTTTTGAGTGAATTGGCTCTCCTGTACTTGCGGTGATAATCAGAGCTTATGTTTCGTAGGGTGGGTTAGGCACGGGGATGATTTCTAGGAAAAACCAATCTGTTTGAATCCGTGCCGTAACCCACCACCCGATGTTTGTTACACAACATACATTTGACCCCACAGTGTTGGGAGAGTCAAAATTTTTCTTTCGATCGAACTCACCCCCAAAAATGGATCGCATCCTCACGACAAGCGCTATACAGACTATCCTAAAGTGACCGAAAGCGCGTTGCTAGACTGAGGCGAACAGTGCGGGTTCAGGGGTCGAGTTGCCATCCGCCGTGCCGTCATGATGTCGGCAATCCACCCTACCAAATCGCTGCTTTCCAGCGTTGGATACGTATGCTTCAGCTTCATCCCCAACCGACTCGCCCCCCATCGCAACCATCCCCGCAAGCGAGGCAACTCCCACACCGTCAAGCGTCGCTGCCGCAAAATCTCTGCCAAGGTAAACGGCTCGAAATCCCTTGCAGCTTCTGCCAAACTTGGCGGTAGCGATTCCCCAAACTCAACTTCTAGAAAGCGAAGGAGGCGCAATAACAACACCCAAACTTCTTTCTGCGGAATCAGTTTTTCCAACCGTTCCGGGTCGATTTGCGAACCCCATTTTCTGAGCACGAACGCAATATCCAAAATCATCGAGGCGATCGTAGCAATCGGAAGATTCGTAGAACCCGTAGTCTACCGAAACTGACTTGGCGTGAACCAAACCGCTGATATGGTCTTGGACTAACTCCGATTGGGCAGTGCGAATCCATTCCCCCAACCCTTGCAGCACTTCCCCTAACACCAAAATGCCCGCCATCAATCCGGCGGGAATCAAGAGGGTTTGAATGCTGTCCCAGGAAATGCCCGCACCCATCGCGGCGGTGAGGCTATCGACGACTTCGCGAGTTAGGTAAACGGTGGCAACGGGGAGAAATCCTTGGATGAAGAGTAAGATTAACCAAGCGCTCGTCCAAGGAGCGGCGGCATCCCAAACCAAGCGAAAGGTTTTGGGAAGGTCGGAAAAACGAGAAGCAGCGCGACTGAATTTGGCAGAGAGAGCGGATATTCTAGGCATGGCAGGGAGCGGGGGCGATCGCATCGGAACGAGTTTCACCACATCGGGTAGCGCGGCGAGATTTCGCTGACGTTTCAAAGCAGAAATTGGCACTTTCTCGAATAAACGAGAGCATTGTTGTAAGTGATCCTTGTTGAACTCGGGAGCGTTGAGTAAGGTCACCGCGCGAGAATTGCGAACCAATTCGACGAAACTATCTTGGGGATTGAGGGGAACGATTTCCGGATGGGTTCCCATCTCCAGGACGTAGAGATGTTTGAGGGGGAGGGGGGTTTGCAGGAAACCGTCACTGAGTTGGTGTGCCAGTTTGGGACTTTGGTGGTGCAGGAGGGGTAAATTGTCGATATCGTGACCGATCGCCGTTGCCGCGTCGGGTAGCAGCTTCACTTGGGGAAAACTGGGAATCACCATCGGTTGTTCTTCCGAAAGGTCGATCGCCATTACATCGTCGGTTAACAAGCTGTAACCTTGGGAATGGAAGGCATCCGCCATCGTCGATTTGCCGCCGCCGGAGTGGGTCATAAACGCCACCGCCACGCCGTCAATGGCAACGCTGCTGGCGTGGAGAACCAGAAATCCCCGCTGCCGCAGCAACATGGAAAACAACGGACCGAGAATTACCGGACGGAGAACTCCTTCATCCAAACCCGGTTCGGGATCGACGACGATTTCGCACCCTTCCCGGACGAGTAACAGTCCCACTCCTTCGACGCTACCTAAAAAATAATCCCCCCCATTACTGCGGCGATCGAGATTGTCCAATTTCCCCAGGCGAACCACTACGTCAGCGGGTCGATCGCACGGCGGCAGTTCGGGAAGTGGGAACTCGCAGTGGATGCTTAAATTGTAGGCGTGATAGGCGTACATCTTGAGTCATGTATAGAGTTTATCGATATCGGCGGCGATCGCGCTCTGTAGGAGGAAGAGTCGGAAGAGACACGTCTTGCTCCGCATTTCTTCCGACTCTCTCATTCAGTTTCCGGAATTTATTCCTTATCTGCTTCCGTAAGAGGGCATGGGGACGTAACGCTGCAAGTCACTGAGATAACCGATCGCCACTTTTCCTCGGTGTTCCACCCAAGCGTGAGCTTCCAGTTCTCCGGTTTCGCCTTTGGCGACGCCGATTCGCAGTTCGCAGGGATGACCGTGTTGTTTCATCATCGTCTGGGCGACTAAGGCGCGAGCCAGACATTTGACGCCACCGGGCATATAGCGAGTGCCAGTCTCGATCGCCCAAACGATTTTGCCGATCGAAAGAGGCTCTGAATGTTTGGGAGGGGCTTGGCTGAGTCGATCGACGATTTTTTGTAGGGTGCGAAAGGGAAGGAATCGCAAGCCCAATCGAACGAGACAGAGGAAAAGGAAAGTGTTGAAAAGAAGTTGGCGATCGCGAATTTTTTGGCGAATTCGAGCGATCGATCGCCTCATTACTTCACCTCAATGAGTTGCGCGGCGAATAAATCTTGGAGGAGGGCAAACAAATCTTGCTGGCAGCGATCGAGGGTAACATCGTACTCCGAAGCGATAGCTTCCACCAGCCCGCCGACAGTTTGGGGTTCCTGAATCCGGTTCCAAACCCACGCTCCCACAGCATTCAAGCCATAGTAAATGCCGGATTTGAGATTGAGGATAACCGATTCTTCAGCATTTTTCTGGAATTTTAGTAAAAAAAACGAGTAATTAGATAGTAATTAAGTGAATATACGTAGCAGATTTGACGGATGCCAAAACATGAGGGGCTTGCTAGTTGCAATCGTCCCCAACCTTCTACTTTAGTTTTTATTCCTAAAAATCCGCATATCAACTCACTCTTTTTTTTAAAAAAGACCGCCAAAACCTCGGATATTGGTGATTTCAAATTGTCAAATCTTGAAGCTTAGAGGATTTGAAAGCGGGTGGAGCGGGATTTGTAGCGCCCAGAACGAAAATCGATAATTATACGGAGAGACCTCGATCGCCCTCGAGCGATATAGAGATTGAAGAAAAATAGATCGAGGGCAAAATGGCAAACCCAGGTGGTCGATCGGGTTCCTTGTCAATTCTGAGATGTTTCATGAAACCCAGGCTTGGCTGGAAGCCGATTGGATGTCGGATTGGGGTAAATGCAATTGGGGGACGGAAGGGATTCCCGCAAGACAACCCGTGCGATGCATTCCCGGTCGAGGTATTGCGATCGCTCGGGACGATCGCACGGTAGAGTGAACACTGGAGTGAATTAAGGAGTCAGCATCATGAGTGCAGAACAAGACCCGGTTAAATTAATGAAGCAACAAGTCGGTCAAGCGGCTGCCGATTTGGTAAAGTCGGGATCGATCGTCGGATTGGGAACGGGTTCGACCACGGCTTACGCGATCGAATATTTGGGCAAACGCTTGCAATCGGGGGATCTCAAAGATATCAAAGGCATTCCCACCTCGTTCCAAGCCTCGGTTTTAGCCAAAGAATACGGCATTCCCCTCACCACCCTCGATGAAGTTGATCGCATCGATATCGCCATCGACGGTGCCGATGAAGTCGATCCTCAGAAAAACTTAATTAAAGGCGGCGGTGCGGCACACACCCGCGAAAAAATCGTCGATGCTCTTGCCGAACAGTTTGTCGTGGTGGTCGATGGGTCGAAATTGGTCGATCGATTGGGTTCGACGTTCCTGCTTCCTGTGGAAGTGCTGCCGATGGCGATGACTCCAGTGATGCGGGCGATCGAAAAATTAGGCGGCAAACCCCAACTGCGGATGGGGGTCAAAAAAGCCGGTCCCGTTGTCACCGACGAAGGCAACCTCGTCATCGATGTCAAATTCGACAGCATCGACAATCCCGGCGAACTGGAAAAAACCCTGAATAATATTCCCGGCGTCTTGGAAAATGGTTTATTCGTCGGCGTTGCCGATGTCGTTCTGATCGGGGAAATTCAAGACGGCAAACCGATCGTTCGCCAGATGTAATCGGTCTTGACGCAAACGAAACTTGGGATCGAACTGAGGTAGGGAAAGAGATATGGGGTGAGGGAGTTTTCCCTGTTCCCCATTCCCTCTTTTTTAGAGATATCTAATGGCTAAATGCTAACTGCTAATTCCGATCGCGGCAACGTTGCAAAACCCGTTCGGCTGCCAACTCGGAAGACGCAGGATTTTGTCCCGAAATTAACAAACCGTCTTCCTCGACATGGGGGGCAAAATCCGCTTCCGCTTTGAAGTTGCTTCCCAAGTCTCGCAATCGCGTTTCCAGCAGAAACGGAACCACCGATTCTAACTGAACGGCACGTTCTTCAGAATCGGTAAACGCCGTAATCGTACGACCTTTTACCAACGGTTCGCCGGATGCCGATTTGACCGCAACCAGTGCGGCAGGTGCGTGACAGACAGCGGCAATGACTTTTCCATCGCGATCGAACGCTTCCAAGGTTTGCGTCAACTCGACACTATTGGGAAAATCCCACATCGTCCCGTGTCCCCCCGATAAGAAGATCGCATCGTAATCTTCTGCATTAATATCGGCGATTGCCACCGTATTTTGCAAGCGGGTTTTCGCCTCTTCATCCGCCATAAACCGTTGGGTGGATTCCGTTTGCGACTCGGGTAAATGACTCTTGGGATCGAGAGGCGGTTCGCCCCCTTTTATCGATGCCAGGGTAACTTCCGCACCCGCATCCACAAAAACATAATACGGACTTGCCAATTCTTCCAACCAAAATCCAGTTTTTTGTCCGGTTTCTCCCAGACGATCGTGGGAGGTAATCACAATTAAAATACGCGACATTATTCTTAAGGAGTTCAAGAGTAGGGACGAATGGCATTCGCCCTTTTGGGACTGGCTACGCCTACAGGAGAAAGAGATCGGGGGGAGCAGGGAGATAAGAACAGAGACCAATGGGTAATTGGGAATCGGTAATTGGTAGAAAACCACTGGGAAACCTCGAAAAATGCAGATCGCGAACCCGATCGCCACAAATTCTCGTCATTTCAGCAATCGTCGATCGCTCTTCTTGGCAATTAATCGAGGTTCCCACTTATTACTTATTACTTATTACTTAAAATTACCGTCCGCCAACAGTAATCTCGTCCACTTTGATGTGGGGTTGCCCGACGGTGACGTAAACGCTACCGCTGATGGAACCGCAGAACCCGGCTGCCAAGCCTAAATCCTTAGAACACATGGAAATTTTGTTCATGATATCCTTAGCTTCGCCGATGAGAATTGCCCCTTTCAACGGCTTGGTAATTTTGCCGTTTTCGATGAGGTACGCTTCATCAACGCCGAAGTTAAATTCCCCCGTCGGTCCGACGCTGCCGCCGCCCATTTTCTTGCAGTAAATGCCTTTTTCGATCGAGTTAAATAAATCCTCGATCTCGTAATCTCCCGGTGCGATATAGGTATTCCGCATCCGCGAGGCGGCGGCGTAGGTGTACCCTTGGCGGCGTCCGCTTCCGGTGCGGGGATGTCCGGTGCGTAACGAACCCGCCCGATCGGCGAGGAAGTTTTTCAAGATCCCTTTTTCAATTAATAGCGTCCGCTGGGCGGGCATGCCTTCGTCGTCCATATCGATGGTTCCGAAAGCATTTTCCGACAATCCTTCATCCCAAGCTGTCAAACTTTCGTGGGCGATTTTTTCCCCTTTCTTATCGATAAACGGCGTGGTTTCTCGTTCGATTTGCGTCGTTTCCAACAAGTGTCCGCAGGCTTCGTGGAAAATCACCCCGCCGAAGGAATTCGCCATAATAATTGGATAAGTTCCCGACTCCACGTAATCGGCATAGAGCATTTTACCTGCCGACTCCGCCACCTCTTCGGCAAAAGATTCGTAGTCCCAAGTCCGCAGAAATGCCGGATTGCTGGTATCTCCCGCTCGCTGACCGATGGACGATCGATGTTCTCCATCGGCACACAGCAAATTGCATCCCACCGATTGCGTCAGGCGAATATCGCGGGCAAAAACACCGTCGCTGGAGGCAACTAAGACTTCTTGCCAATCGCGGAAATAGACAGCACGGCGGGATTGCACGTGGCTGGCTTTGCGCTCCAATGCGGCATTTGCCCCCAACAGCACGTCCCCCATTTCCCGCATGGAACTGCTGTCGGCTAACCATCCCTCTTTCCCCTTGCGGGAAGCGTAGTCTCGCATCAGTTCTAAATTCACCGGAGGCGTGAAGGCATTGGCAGAGGGCAAATTGAATCCCAGAATCGACAAACCCTTTTCTAGCGCGGCTTTGAGTCCGTTAAACGAGAGATCGTTGGTGCTGACGTAGCAATCGGCTTTGCCGCGAAACACGCGCACCCCCGCACCCGTAGACAACCGGGGAGTAATGCTGGTGATGCGATCATCTTCTGCCAAACAACTGATATAGTTAACGCGCTCGAGGAAAAATTCGATAAAATCGGCTCCAGCAGCCCGTCCGAGTCCCAAAAGCGTTGCCAGGGGAGCCTCCCAGCCCGTATCGAAGCGATCGGTACTCAAGGTATAGTTTAAGCTCGGAATTTCTTGGGTCAGTATTGCAGTTGGCGACATAGACTCGTTGGTATCGGTAACGCTCTCCTAATAAGTGTAGCGCAGTCCCCCCGCGCCGAGAGGGTGCAAAGCAAGGGAGCGATCCGTCGGTACGGCGATCTCGATTGCTGTCACCCGAGGCTTAAAGCAGCGGAAGGAAACGGCTCGATCGAACAATTTCCCCACTGACTTTGCGATGGAATTTAATATTGCTATAGCAGTCGCCACTCCGATGAGGACAAATTTGGGTAGGGGCGTAGCATTTGCTCGGGTATTCTTGTCCGCTAACCGATAAAGTTTATGCAAATGCTACGCCCAGTCTACGCCATAAATTTAGCCGATCGGCGATCGCCCCAAAAGCGATGGCGTACAATAATGAACGATCCGATTTTCGCTACAACCATGACCCTCGCTCGACCTCCGATAACTGCAATTCCCCTATTGGAAAATGGCGATCGTCTCACCCGTACCGAGTTTGAACGTCGCTACCATGCCATGCCCCACTGCAAAAAAGCCGAACTGATTGAAGGACAAGTTTATATGGCATCCCCCGTTCGCGCCCGCAAACGCAGTCAACCTCACGCTGCCGTCATGGGTTGGTTATTTAATTACTGTCAAGCAACACCCGGTGTCGAACTGATGGATAACCCGACGGTGCGCTTAGATGCCGATAACGAACCGCAACCGGATGCCTGCTTGCGGATTGAGGAAGGGGCGGGAGGGCAATCGCGCATTTCCGAGGATGACTACATCGAAGGGGCGCCGGAATTAATTGTAGAAGTGGCAGCCAGTACTGCTTCTTACGATCTGCATCAGAAAAAGCAAGTGTATCGTCGCAATGGGGTGCGGGAATATTTGGTGTGGCGAGTTCTCGATGGCGCGATCGATTGGTTTGTTTTGGAAGAAGAAATCTATGTCAATTTACCCGTCGATGCCGATGGACTGTTGCGAAGTCGCGTGTTTCCGGGGTTGTGGTTGGCAGTTGCGGATTTGTTAGGGGGAAATTGGGCGCAAGTGGTGGCTCAGTTGAGTCTGGGATTGGCATCTGCCGAACATCGAGAATTTCAACAATCTTTAGCCGCAAAGCGATCGACAGATTCGACCGATCGAGCTTAAAATCCAAGAGTCAGCCGCCCTTATCCCGGACGATCCCATCAAACCGGTAAATCCCGGCGAGGATTGAACGTTTCGATTTCCCGAAGCTTTTGGTACAACTCCCGTTCTCGAGGACTCACCTCAGCAGGAACCGCGATCTCCACTTCCACCAACTGATCGCCCCGTTTTCCCCGTGCCGATAGATACCCTTTCCCCGACAGACGCAATCGCTGACCGGATTGCACCCCCGGCGGCAAGTTCATTTTCACCCAACCATCCAAGGTCGGCACTTCCACCGTTCCCCCCAACACCGCTTCGCTGGGAGAAATGGGTAACTGGCAGAAGACATCGATGCCTTCGATGTGGAAAAAGGGATGGGAAGCAACGGTGATTTTCAGGTACAAATCGCCCCCATTCGCGCCTTGACCTTTGAGGCGAATTCGCTGTCCGTCGATGACTCCCGTGGGTAAATTGACCTCTAACGATCGCCCGTCCTCCAACCGAATCCGCTCCCGACCCCCCAAGTAAGCTTTTTCTAAGGGTAATGTCAGGCGAGCTTCCAGATCTCGCGGGACTGATCCTGGGGGAACCCTATAGGCGGTTTTGGTGGTTCTGGGGCGGAAGGCATCGGGAGAATCGACCCGGAGTCGAGACCCTGGCGGCGGCGGTGGTCGATCGACCACCGTCGTTCGCCGATTCAACAAATCGTCCAGAAAACTTTCAAAAGTGGCGTACTGCTCGAACTGGGCATTCGACGATGCACCGTTGCGGACGTTGACGCGAACATTTCCCGGTCTCGGTGCGGCAGTGCGCCCGGCTTTTTTCTGCCGCCAAAATCGACTGAATCGATCGTACTGTTCCCGCTTGCTGGGGTCGGATAGCACCTCATACGCTTCGCCAATCTCTTTAAACTTTTCCTCGGCCGCTTTATTGCCGGGATTCAAATCGGGATGATATTTCCGTGCGAGTCGGCGGTAAACTTGTTTGATGTCCTCTCCGGACGCATCCGGAGTCACGCCCAGCATCTGATAGTAATCCCGAAAGTTTTGCATCGTTATCCGTAGTAGCTAGGGGTTTGAAGTAATAAGTAATTTTCTGCCGATTACCGATTACCCATTACCCATTACCAACTTAAAACCAGTCATCATCATCGTCCCACGATTCGTCGTAAGCATTGGTTCGCGGCAACCGAGAGGAGATATTCTCCCTGGGGCGGCGTTTTTCTAGACCGTAAGTGTCGTCGTCATCTCCGGTCAAGGTGCGACGTAGGGTGGTAAAAATGTTCTCATCGTCGCCATCTAAAGAATATTCCGTGACTTCGCGATTGAGTTCGTACAGGGCATCTTGCAAGCTGGAAGTCGCCATATCCAACCCGCGATCGTCGTTACGCCGCAAACTTTCCCGCACTTCCGCAATCAAAGCCTCGATGCGGCGGCGCGTACCTTGGGCGAATTGCAACCCGAAATCCAGGGCGGTGGTTCGCAGTTCCCGTTCTGCCCGGGTGGCGAGGGCTTCGGCACGGTTGCGCCGTTCTACCTTTTCCCGACGCAGGCGATCGATATTCGCATACTGCTCCGCTTGGCGGATGGCTTGAGCGATTTCCTGCGGAGTCAAGGCAGACGCGCCTTGAATGGTGACGCTTTGCTCTCGTCCGGTGGCTTTATCCACGGCACTGACTTGGAGAATGCCGTTGGCATCTATGTCGAAAGAGACTTGAATTTGGGGGATACCCCGAGGTGCGGGTGGAATTCCCACCAACAGAAACCGTCCCAGGGATTTATTATCCGACGCCATGTCCCGTTCCCCTTGGACGACGTGAATTTCGACTTGAGTTTGGTTGTTTTCCGAGGTGGAAAAAATGTCCGATCGCCGGACAGGAATGGTGGTATTTCGGGGAATTAGGGTTTTCATCAAACCGCCGACGGTTTCCAAACCTACCGATAGCGGCGTCACGTCCAGTAACAGGATATCCTGTACGTCCCCTTCTAGGATACCCGCCTGAATTGCCGCGCCGATCGCCACCACTTCGTCGGGATTGACGTTTTGGTTGGGTTCTTTGTCGATGATGCTGCGGACGAGTTGCTGCACCATCGGCATCCGACTCCCACCGCCAACGAGAACCACATCGTCGATTTGGCGGGGGGTGAGTTGGGCGTCGATTAAAGCTTGCTTGACGGGTAACTTCAGGCGGCGGATCAAATCGTCGCACATGGACTCGAATTGACCTCGGGTTAGCCGGGTTTCTAGGTGCTTGGGTCCCTCTGGGGTAGCGGTGATGAAGGGGAGATTGATATCGGTAACGCCGACGCCGCTCAGTTCGATTTTCGCCTTTTCTGCGGCTTCGATTAAGCGTTGCAGTGCTTGACGATCGCGCCGTAAATCCAGCCCTTCCGCCTCCAGAAACTGTTCGGCCAGCCAATCGACTATTTTGCGATCGAAATCGTTCCCCCCCAGTTGGGAATCGCCCGAAGTGGCGCGAACTTCAAACACGCCGTCGCCGACATCCAACACCGACACGTCAAACGTACCGCCGCCTAAGTCGAACACCAGGATGGTTTGATTATCTCTGCGATCAAGTCCGTATGCCAAAGAAGCTGCCGTCGGTTCGTTGATAATCCGCTTTACCTCCAATCCGGCAATCCGTCCGGCATCGCGGGTTGCCTGTCGTTGGGCATCGTTGAAATATGCCGGAACGGTAATCACCGCACCCGTTACGGGTTCTCCCAAATAGCGACTGGCTTCGTCTGCCAGCTTCCGCAGAACCATGGCCGAGATTTCTTCCGGCGCGAAATCTCGATTGAGGCGGGGACATTTTATCGCCGTCCTGCCGTTGGCATCTTGACGAATCGTGTAAGGCACTCGCTTAGAAGCGGGATTGAGTTCGCGGTACTGGCGACCGATAAACCGCTTCACCCCAAAAAAAGTATTTTGCGGGTTGAGAACCGATTGACGTCGCGCCATTTGCCCCACCAAGCGCTCGCCGTCTTTACTAAATGCGACAACAGAAGGCGTCGTTCTCATCCCTTCCGCATTGGCGATCGCGATCGGCTTGCCGCCCTCCATCACCGCCACCACCGAATTGGTTGTCCCCAAGTCAATACCGACTACCTTTCCCATGATCTCTTACGTTCTCTCCTCGCGGATTCGATCGAACCCCATTCTGTTCGGTAACACTACTCTATATTGTATTGACTTAACATTTATCCACAATTTTCTGGAGGAGTTCAGGAGTTACAGGAGCTCAAAACAGGAATTGGGGGCTTGGGGTTTGAGGTTTGTTAATTGCTACGGGTACTTTGGCTTTCGCTCTCCCCGCGTCTCCGTGTCCCCCTTCCCCCAGTTTCCCCTGCTCCCTCGGTCTTCTCACTCAATCGGGGCGAAAATTTTCCAAAGCTTCGTTGAGCAGATTTCTCATGTGTTCGGCGGCGAGTTTGATCTGCTGCTGGTAGTGCGCCCGATCTTCGGGATCTTCTCCGTCTTCGGTTTCTAGCAACTCCACCGACATCAAAATCGTGTTGAGGGACGTCCGAAATTCGTGAGACATCAGAGTAAAAAAGCGGGCTTTCAGCTCGCTCAGTTCTTTGGACGGTCCGCCTGGTATCATGTTTAACTCTTGGAGATCTAGTTAGTTCTTCTCGAAACGATGCGCTGTTGTGAAGCTCTACAGAGGAAGTACGATCGTCTCGGGATGGATCCGCCGCTCCTCTTTGGGCTGGTCTAGAACGATCTTCCGCTGGAGCCATCCCGACATGGGCAGATGGATTGCCAGCCGTCAAGAAGGCTAACGGGGAAGGAAGTCGAAATTGGCACTACCAAATTTGTCATTATACCGCTTTTCTTAGGTTAACACAGACTAGGGGTGACGATCTCCCGATCGTCTTTACCAGCAAAGAGATTGAGATTCTCCTGTCAAATGTAACAAAATGCAACGTATAATAAAAACCAAGTCATTTTTGCACGAAGTAGGGTAACAAATTTACATGAAGGTAGCGATCGCGGGAGCAGGCTTAGCGGGACTTTCCTGTGCAAAGTATCTTACCGACTTAGGCTACACTCCCATCGTCCTCGAGCGCCGGGATGTATTGGGCGGTAAGGTGGCAGCTTGGCAGGACGAAGACGGAGACTGGTACGAAACTGGGCTGCATATTTTCTTCGGTGCCTACCCGAATATGCTACAGCTTTTCCGAGAGTTGAATATCGAAGATCGGCTTCAGTGGAAAGAACACACCATGATCTTCAACCAACCGGAAAAACCCGGAACCTATTCCCGGTTCGATTTTCCCGACCTTCCGGCTCCGGTCAACGGCATCGTCGCCATTCTCCGCAATAACGACATGCTGACCTGGTCCGAGAAAATTCGCTTCGGCATCGGTTTGATTCCGGCAATGCTCAAGGGTCAAGCCTACGTTGAGGAAATGGATAAATATTCCTTCTCCGAATGGCTGAAGCTGCAAAACGTGCCGGAACGGGTGGAAAAGGAAGTGTTTATCGCCATGTCTAAGGCGCTGAATTTTATCAATCCCGATCGCCTTTCCGCTACCGTCGTTCTCACCGCACTCAACCGATTTTTACAAGAGAAAAACGGCTCGAAAATGGCGTTTCTCGACGGGTCTCCCACCGAGCGACTCTGCCAGCCTTTGGTGGATTACATCACCGAACGCGGCGGCGAAGTGCGCTTAAACGCGCCGATTAAAGAAATTCAACTCGACGAAAACGGCAACGTCCGCCAGTTCTTATTGCGGGGACTCGACGGTGCACCCGACGAAGAATTGACCGCAGATCTCTACGTTTCGGCAATTCCCGTCGATCCCCTGAAGGTGTTACTTCCCCAACCCTGGCGGCAGATGGAATACTTCCAGAAGCTCGACGGACTCGAAGGCGTCCCGGTGATTAACTTGCACTTGTGGTTCGATCGCAAACTCACCGACATCGACCACTTACTCTTTTCCCGCTCCCCGTTGCTCAGCGTTTACGCCGATATGAGCAACACCTGCAAAGCCTACGCCAACCCCGACAAATCCATGCTGGAACTGGTGTTAGCCCCCGCCAAAGAGTGGATTGGCAAGTCCGACGACGACATCGTCGCCGCGACGCTCAAAGAACTCGAAAAGTTGTTTCCTACCCATTTTGGGGGAGAAACACCCGCAAAGCTGATAAAATTTCATGTGGTCAAGACTCCGCGATCGGTGTACGAAGCGACACCGGGTCGCCAACAGCATCGCCCTTCGCAAGTGACCCCCATCGATAATTTTTATTTGACCGGGGACTTCACCATGCAGCCCTACCTCGCCAGTATGGAAGGGGCTGTCCTGTCTGGGAAATTGACCGCTCAGGCGATCGCGAACGCCCACTCCCCTGCAAACGCGGCAGCCACCGCGACTCAATCCATCGACTCTCCTTTGGCAACGAATGCTGCAACTGCCTAAGTCCCCGCCTACCGTCAAAATGCTGGTTTCAACTGAGGAGTCCTACGAGCTGTGCCGTCAAATTACGGCGAAGTATTCCAAAACCTTTTATTTGGGTACGCGGCTGATGGCAGAGGCAAAACGCCGAGCCATTTGGGCGATTTATACCTGGTGTCGCCGCACCGACGAACTCGTTGACGGTCCTCTGGCCAGTCAAACCACGCCGGAAACCCTCGACGACTGGGAACGCCAACTCGAATCCCTGTTTTCCGGTCATCCCCTCACCGATACCGATGTCGCTTTGGTGGATACCCTGCAAAGCTTCCCTATCGACATTCAACCGTTTCGGGACATGATCGCCGGACAGCGGATGGATCTCTACCGCAGTCGCTATCAAACCTTTGAGGAGCTGAATCTCTACTGCTACCGGGTGGCGGGAACGGTGGGGTTGATGTCCGAAGCGGTAATGGGGGTTGACGCTCGATCTTCGACAACGCCTTGGTCGTCGGATGCCAAACATCCCACCGATGAAGCCGTCGCTCTGGGCATTGCCAACCAACTCACGAATATCCTGCGAGATGTGGGGGAAGATGCTAGGCGAGGTCGCATTTATTTGCCCCTGGAAGAGTTAGCCCTGTTTGAGTATACCGAAGAGGATCTGTTTCGGGGCGTGGTGGACGATCGCTGGCGATCGCTGATGCAGTTCCAAATCCACCGAGCGCGAAAGTATTTTACCGAATCGCAGAGGGGAATCAGCCGCTTGAGTCCCGACGCTCGTTGGCCCGTGTGGTCAGCACTGATGATTTACAGCAAAATCTTAGATGCGATCGAAGCCAACGGCTACGACGTATTTAGCAAACGAGCTTACGTCCCCAAAGCGGGTAAATTGCTCTGTTTGCCCGTTGCCTGGTTGAGAGCGCAAGTTCTTTAAAATAGTTTAATGAGTCATCTGTCATCGGTCATTTGTCATGGGCAAACCCGACAAACGTAAAACGACGAATGACTCTAGCGACTCTTTCAGGCGCACGCATGACCACACCTCCCCCATCTGTCGATAACAACTCCCACGTTCCCCCCTCTGATCAGGTTTCCTCGTCCTCCGTTCGTTGGATTGCCAATCCGTTTGACGAGAACGATAAAATTGCAATTTCTAACGGCATGACCCAAAAGAGTCCAACTCGATCGAACCCGAAGCCCCTGCCGTCGGCAACGTCGCCCCCACGATCGATCCAGCCGATCCTGAGCGCCCCCCGCAAGCTGATGCAGTGGTTGCCCGACTATCCCAGTGCCGTCGTCTTCGGGTCGATCGGGGTGATGATTTTGGGATTGGCGATCGATAGCCTGTGGATGGGACTGTTGGGCGCTTTCGTGGCGTTACTGGCATCGGTCAAAACCATTTGGCCCAGTTGGAACCAACTGTGGAAAGAGTTAGTTCCCTCCCCTTGGCGAGCGGTAATCGTCGCGTTTGTGGGCATTATGGCATCGGGAATCGGCTTGCTAGTTCTCAGCGGTTCCAACCAACAAGCCACGCGATCGATCCAAGTCAACTGGGATGCTGTCGGAGCCTTGGGCGAAATCGTCGGTGCAGTCGGTCAAATTTTGATCGCCCTGTTAGCCGTCTACGTGGCGTGGCAGCAGTACGTCATTTCTAAAGATTTGACGATGCAACAAAATATCATTACCCAGCAACAGACGATCGACGCTTACTTCCAAGGGGTCTCCGAACTCGCCCTCAACGAAGAAGGATTGCTGGAAGATTGGCCCCAAGAACGCGCTTTTGCCGAAGGACGTACCGCCGCTATCTTCAGCAGCGTCGATGCCGCCGGAAAAGCCAAAATCATCCGCTTTTTATCCCAATCTCGCTTGTTAACCCCCCTAAAGCGCGATCGGCGTTTGGGACGCCCGATTCTCGACGGTCAAGGCGGATACGCCGAAGATCGCGCCTACGGAACCCGCGTCATCGATTTAGGCGTCATGCTCGCCTGTGCGGATCTGTCCGGCAACGACTTGCGGTGGACGGAAATGAGCGATGCCAATTTAGTGAAAGCCAATCTGAGCAACTGCGATTTGGTGAAAGCCAACCTGGCGCGATCGATCCTCTATGAAGCCAACTTATCGGGCGCCGATCTCAAAGGCGCGCAGTTTTTTTACGGCACTGCCGAACAGGCAACGCCTCGCAGCCGCACCCAACCCCCCGACTACACGACGGGTAAGTGTACGGGGGCTGTCATCGAAAATGCCGACTTGACAAATGTCCAACGCTTATCAGAAGCCCAACGGTATTATTGTTGTGCCTGGGGTGGCGAGAAAACCCGAGGAACCATTCCCGGCGGTTGCGACGGCATTCCCAATAAGTTGGGAAGGTAATTTGAGGAGTTGCAGGAGCTGGGGGAGCTGGGGGAAGGGGGACACGGAGACACGGAGAAGCGGGGAGAGTGAAAGCCAAAGTACCCGTAGCAATTAACAAACCCCAAACCCCAAATGACCTATGACCAATGACCCAACCCCAAACCCCAAACCCCAAACCCCAAATGACCTATGACTAATCAAATCAACATCGGCGTTATCGGTACGGGTTTCGGTCGTGCCGTGCATATTCCGGGATTTCAACTGCACCACCGGACGCAAGTGGTGGCGACGTACCATCGAGATTTAGCCAAAGCGCGAGAAATTGCCGGGGAGTTCGAGATTCCCCATGCTTGCCAAACGGTGGAAGAATTGGTGGCACTGCCCGAAATCGATGCCGTGAGTATTGCCACGCCACCCTTTCTACATTACGAAATGGCGAAAACGGCGATCGCCGCTGGGAAACACATTTTACTGGAAAAACCGACAACCTTAACAGCCGACGAAGCCCGAGAACTGTACCAGATGGCAACGGCGAACGGCGTTGTGGCGGCGATGGATTTCGAGTATCGCTTCGTTCCGGCGTGGCAGCGATTGGCGGAGTTGCTGGCAGAAGGCTATGTCGGTACGCCGCGTTTGGTGAAAATCGATTGGTTGATGTCGAGTCGAGCCAATTCCGATCGCCCGTGGAACTGGTACGCTCAAAAAGAGAAAGGAGGCGGGGCATTAGGCGCGTTGGGTTCTCACACCTTCGATTACATCGCTTGGCTGTTCGGCTCCGTTCGACGACTGTCGGCGAAACTGAGTACCTCCATTACCGAACGACCCGACCCCGCTGAGGGAGGCAAACTCAAACCCGTCGATGCCGACGATACGGCTTTCGCGATGTTGGAGTTGGCGGATAGAACGCCGGTGCAAGTGAGTATCAGTTCAGTGGCATACGGCGGACGGGGTCATTGGGTGGAGGTTTACGGCAGCAACGGTTCCCTGATTCTCGGCAGTGACAATCAAAAAGATTACGTCCACGGATTCCGACTTTGGGGAACGAAAGCCGGAGAGGCAACAACCGAACTGAGCGTTCCCCAACGGTTGGAGTTTCCCCAAACCTATGCAGACGGACGGCTCGCTCCGTTTCTGCGGACGATCGATCGATGGGTGCAAGGTATTGATGGCGGGAAGATGCTGTCACCTTCTTTGCGAGAAGGGGTATACTCCCAACTTTTGATGGATTTGACGCACGAGTCGAGTGCGACGGGAAACTGGGTAGACGTACCCGACTTAGATGCGTTTCTGGCGCTTTGAATGGGGCTTAAGCTTCTCGGTTCTGTCTGCGTTTGAGGGTTCCCAGCGCGCCGCCAACGGCGAGTACGCCTAGAATGGTGGCAGGTTCGGGAACGGAGCGAGCGACATCGGGAACTCCCAAAGTTAACTCGGCGCGAGACACTAAGGAATCGTCGAGATATTCCATCCGGAACCGACCGCCTTTATCGTTGAAGTAGGAAATGATTTGAGTGGGACTATAGTAGTCGAATAAGTTAATCTCAACGGTTTCCTCTTGTCCGGAGGTTAAGTTGGCAAACGGCTCGGTAATGAAGTCGAATCCGTAGTTATTTCCGCGAATTCTGACACCATCATTATCCGATCCAAATGCAGGCGTTAGCGTCAAAGAGAGGAAGGCACTGCTTAAGGTGTCGGTAATGGAACTGAGAGTATCGGAAAAATCAAAGTCCCACCAGGTCTTTTCATTTCGACCGTCACCTAAATCACCGCGTCCGGGATTCATCCGTTGAAGCAGAAAATCGCCATTGTTGAGGTATTGCCGATCGGGATCGGTAATCGGTACGAGATCGGTACTGCCGACGGCTGTAGAAGTTAGGGTTGCCGCCGATGCTGCATGGGGAATGAGGCTACCTGCGGCGATCGATACAACGAGCGCAATAGATAGCTTTTGGAAAGAAGCCATAGGCTTAAACCTCCGCAATCGGGTTGATATGAATTTGTAGAAAAACTAGCTTGTGCCAGCGAGTGACAGGCGTGTTAATGGCATGAAAACATCCCACAGCCAGACGATCGCCGATCGCCCTCGCTTCTATAGAACACCCAATCAAAAATTTCGCTAAAATCGGTTTCGAGTCTAACACGCGGCATTTTTTTTAGCTCGCGAATTTGGGGCAATTTACAAAAGGTTAAAACAGAAAATTTGAGAATTTCAATCTACCGATCGCTTGAAACGTCAATTTTCTATAGGTTCGCATCAATTGCGCCTCAACAATCGCAGTATTTCTCATTTAAAGATTCGACGATCGGGATGATTTTTGAGAAAAAGTACTTCTGTTTGCAGGACAAGTCTGTCTAGGATAATACAGTTTTCTTTTTTAAAGATAATCGAGATTTCCGTAAATTTACCGAGCCGAGATGAGGACAAGACCTTAGCAAATCCGATCGATCGACCTGTCAGTGCTAGGACTCGGAGTCAGGTCAATCGCTCTCCCATCGCTCGAAATACGGGTTTGGTTAAGGCGATCTCTGGATTTCATCTCACATTTATCCGTGGAATTGCCGAACTCTGTTGCGGGTGAAGATCTGTCAAATGTCCCAATCGATCGACTGGCTGTTGCTCCCTCTCTAAAGATCGGCTGTCCTAACGCTCTCCAGAACTTTCATACCCAATTCGTTCCGATTCGTAGTCTGGGGGTTCGACGTGAATTAACACCCGTACGGGACTGTATCGTACCTCTAACTCGGCTTCTACCGCTTCGGTGATTTTATGCGCGGTTTCCACATCTTCCGCCGCAACGATCAAGTGCATTTCAATGAACACCTGCCGACCCACCAACCCGCGAGAGGCGATATCGTGGCAATTGACGACGCCGGGAACCTGGAGGACGAGATCCCGAATGGTTTCCGGAGCGATCGCCATTTCATCAACCAACCACGGAATATTTTGCTGGAGCACTTCCCAACCGCTGCGAAACACCAAGATGGCAACGGGAAAGGCAAACACCACATCCAACCACTGATAGCCCAGCCACACCCCGATTAACCCGGCAATCACGGTCATCGAGATCCAGATATCACTCATGGTGTGAAACGCATCGGCAATCAGGATTTTACTGCCTATGCGCTCTCCCTCACGCCGTTCGTACCACGCCACACAGATATTCACCCCCAATACCACCAGCATCAACCACAAGACGGGAGGAGACATTTTGACGGTTCCAGCGGCAAACAAGAGACGATCGATCGCGCCTTTGAGGATCTCAAAGCAGGCGATCGCCAAAAAAGCCGCAATTCCCATGGCTCCGAGCGCTTCAAACTTTTGGTGACCGTAAGGATGATCGCGATCGGGGTAAGGCGATGATAGCTGGCTGGTAAATAAGCCCAAAATATTGCTCGTACTATCGGTGACGCTGTGCAGTGCATCCGCCAACAAACTCAGCGAACCCGTCCACCAACCCAATCCCGCCTTGAGTCCCAATACGAACAGATTGAGCAGCAAGGTCAGTAATAAAACGCGGCGAACTTGAGGGCGATAGTCGGTGTTCACAACCCAATGGACAAGCAACTAGATCGATTGTGACATTTTTTTCGGCACGAGATCTCAGATCGCAAAAGAGAGCAATCCGTTCGGATTACTCTCTTTTTTAATACCCCCAAGGGAATTCGAATCCCTGTCGCCTCCGTGAAAGGGAGGTGTCCTAGGCCTCTAGACGATGGGGGCTTGTTGTTTGAACCTTTATTAATCTAATCAATATTCCAGAAGTTGTCAACCCTCTGGGCAAAATTTTTTTTGAGCCATTCTCGTCTGGGAGGCAAAGTCCTCTCCTCCGAGGGCGATCGAGGCTGCCTCGAGATCTGGCAACGGCTAATTAGGGGAGCAAGAGGGACGTTGGACAATGAGGTGGGTTGCTGCCGTCGATTGGCGATCGCCTGAGAGCGACGCCGAAGCCAAGTGAAGGGTGGCACAATACTACTACAAGTGAACTCGATCGTTTTCATAGCCAACACGGATGAAGAAAGATGCTACTAGAATTGCGACAATTGAAGATTCAACCGGGTCACCAATTACTTTTGGAAGAAGTAAGCTGGCAGCAATTTGAAAATATCTTAGCCGAATTGGGAGAGCATCGTGCTTCGAGGCTTTCATACAGTAATGGTCGATTAGAAATTATGGTTCCCCTACCCGAACACGAAAAAGCCAAGGAACTTATTGGCGATATGGTTAAAATTTTGTTGGAAGCACGACAAATTGCATTTGAGTCATTAGGTTCGACAACCAGTTTCTGGAAGAACCCAAGCGATTCAAGCTTTTAGAAAGTGGGTGCGAGAAAATCTCGAGTCTTAAAGGAAAGCAAGTTGTAGTTTCTCAAGTTGTAGGGTGGACAAGGGCGGCGAACTCATGAGTATATCCCCCAGGCGAGATTGTCAATCCGCCCTTGCCCACCGTGTTTTCGGGAGGTCAAGCGTTCTTAATAAAGACTTTATAAATGGTCTCTAAGTTTATCCCCCAAGATCCATTGCCAACCCGCTATAGCCCACCGAATTTGAGGGAGCGATCGTTCTTAAGAAAGAGTTTATCAATGGTCTTTAGAGGGGAGAAAAGATAGCAACGATCGGGTGAGCGATCGACAGGTTTAATTGCCTTACTTCGTTTGAAAAATATTCTGCACCATCACCTTATCCAACCGATCGACTGTTCGATCCAACGCCTCGATTTCACCCCCATCTAACTGCCAACCCAAGGCTCCGATATTCTCCTTCGCCTGTGCCACCGTTTTCGCGCCTGGAATGGGAATCGTCCCTTTACAGATACACCAATTCAGGGCAACTTGCGAGGGGGTTTTCTCTCGGTCGGCGGCGATCGCCCTCAAACAATCTAGAATGGGTTGAATTCCCGGTATCAATTGCCGGAATAACACGCCGCGAATGCCTTTGGGTACATTGTTCTCGGAATATTTTCCGGTTAATAATCCTAATGCCAGGGGACTGTAGGCAATCAGTTGAATTCCCAATTCGTCGCAAACGTCTTTCAATCCCAGTTCGGTGACGGGATAGGTGGAAAGGAGAGAATATTGTACTTGTAAGGTAGAAATGGGAACGCCCCGATCGCGCAATTTTCGATAGACCCATTTCAACCGCTTCGATCCGTAATTCGATAAACCAACCCCTTTAACTAACCCCATTTCAGATAAGTCGGCAAGACCGTCTAACAGCGCCCCTTCTTGCCAGGGAAAATAGTTTGCCGTAGACCAGTGCATTTGTGCCAAATCGACATTTCTTCCCAGTCGTTCTGCCGAAGCTTTGCAAGCTGCGACCATCGAGCCTCGAGTCAAACGCCACGGATACGCCGCGAGTTTGGTTGCCAAACAAAGGCGATCGCAATTTAATCCCACGTAGGCTTGGGCAAATTTTCCTAACAGTTTCTCGCTTTGTCCTTTCAGTTTTCCCGTCCCGTAAGAATCCCCGGTATCGAACAAGGTCACGCCATTGCCGACACAAACATCAAACACCTCTTGTAATTGGGCGTCCATGCTTTCATCGTAACCCCACAGCAGGCGGTTTCCCCACGCCCAAGTTCCGCATCCCATGGTTGGTAGAGATAATTTCGATCGGTCATTCGTCATCGGTCATTTGTCATTTGTTATGAGTGGGCAACTGATGGAGCGAAATACATTAAATTAACTTATCACAATCCGGACGAGGAGACTCCGTTGATAAAATATTTTGATGATATCGAGCGCGTTACAAAACTAAATGTGTGAGAATGATGTCAATAAGGAACGCAAAGTAGGGGTTTTGGGGTATAATGAAAATCTGAGTTTGAGGGGTTATTGTGTCTAAAATTAAATGAGGGCTGAAAAATCCCGAAACTTCGTTGCTTATTGACACGTCTATTGCAAATATCGATTTTTCGCGTCACGCTTTTCTTTCAGCCTTTATTACAAATAATTGCGACAGTATTGACAAATTATCAAACTTTATAATTATAGAGATCGGTGCGTTTCGTTCCGGTGGCACACCCTACCAACTGGGGAAGAAAAGGGTGAGGAAGTGAAGAAGTGAGGAGGTGAGGGGAAGTTAATAAGTAACAAACCCCAAACCCTAAATGACCCATGACAAACCCCAAATCTGCGATCGCCGCGTTATTGTTTTTAGGATTGCAATGGGGAGGGAGTATGGCGGTGGCGGAGTCCAAGGGAGGGGGATGCGGCGATCGCCTCGAGAGTGAAATTACCGCGATTCAGCGTCGGTATGCGCCCTCGGGACGGGAACGGTGGGGGATTTTAGCCGCCACGGTCAACCCATCGCCAACCCTGTATCGCCAGAACGATCGCCAGTATTTTATCCCTGCCTCCAATACCAAATTGCTGACAACGGCAGCGGCATTGCACCGACTGGGGGGTTCGTTTCGCATCCGCACCTCGGTGTATCGGACGGCAGACGGGGTGCGAATTGTCGGACGCGGCGACCCTAGTATCGGACGCGAACAACTCGATCTCCTTGCCGCACAAATTGCCGAGGCGGGAATTCGTCAAATCGATCGCCTTGTTGCCGAAGATGCCTACTTTCGCGGTTCTCCCTACAATCCCCACTGGCAGTGGGAAGACGTGCAATCTGGCTACGGTACACCCGTCAACAGCCTGATTTTCGACCTCAACTCCATCCCCTTCACCCTATTTCCCCAAGCGGTGGGACAGCCGTTACGCCTGGAATGGGACGATCCGCAGGAGGACAAAATCTGGCGAGTGGAAAATCAAACCATTACCGTTGCCGAGGGAGAACCGGAGTTTATCGAAGTGGGACGGGATTTCACCCAACCGATTCTCTACCTGCGGGGTCAGTTAATCGCGGGTTCCCCCTCGGAAGCGACTGCCGTAGCGGTGACGGAACCGGGACGGCGGTTTGTCGATCAGTTTCAACAGGCGTTAGCAGCGGCGGGGGTGACGGTGGAACGTACGGAGGTGACCGCCGAACCCAGTTCTGAGGCAGGGGAAGAAATAGCAGCGATCGAATCTCCTCCTCTTTCAGAATTAGTGCAAGAAGTGAACCAAAACAGCAATAACTTGTATGCCGAGGCGTTATTGCGATCGCTCGGTGTTTTCCAAGATCCTGCCAATGGCGACTCGGCGGCGGCGGGAATAGCTGCGGTCAAAAAATCTCTCAGCGAGTTAGGCGTCGATCCCAGTAGCTACCTCCTCGACGACGGATCGGGATTGTCTCGCCTCAATGCCATCAGTCCGGAAGCATTGGTACAGACCTTGCAAGCGGCGATACGGTCTCCCTTTGCCGCCATTTACCGGGAGTCGCTACCGTTGGCGGGGGAAACGGGAACCTTGGGAAATCGCTTTGTCGATTCCCCTTTACAAGGCAATGTGAGAGCGAAAACGGGAACGTTGGCAGGAGTTTCCGCACTGTCTGGGTATCTGTATCCCGATGGGGAAAATCCTCTATCTTTCAGTATTATTGTTGAGGCGATCGATCTCTCCGTTACTAACCAAAGACAAGCGATTGACGAAATTGTTGGGGCGATCGATCGATGTTATAGCCGGGATGGACGAGGGAAATGACTAACTGATCGCCGAAATTCGATCGTCAACACCCACCCGCATCTCGGTTCGCAGTTAAACCTCCATTACCCATTACCCATTCTTGATCGAATTGTTCTACGCAACGGACGAACAATTCCACCCCCATCGCCAGCACTGTTTCGTCGAAATCGAACCGGGGATGGTGATGGGGATAGGCGAGATCTCGTTCCGGATTGGCAGAACCGAGGAAGAAGTAGCATCCCGGTACTTCTTGGAGGAAGAACGACATATCTTCGCCTCCCATGGTTTGGCAGTTGGGGACGATGCCGAGGGGAGTTTCGATAACTTTTTCAGCGATCGATCGCACGAAATTTGCCATGCGATCGTCGTTAATCGTCGGTGGATAATATTGACTGTACTCGAAACGATAAGCTGCCCCAAAACTGTGGCAAATTCCGGCAATCACCTGCTCGATTTTCTCTGGGAAAAAGCCGTCGAAATGGGGCTGGAAATAGCGTACCGTTCCACTTAACTGGGCAGAATCGGCAATGACGTTACACGCCGTTCCCGCGTGGAATTCTCCCACCGTCACCACCGCCGACTCAATGGGATCGACATTGCGGGAAACAATGGTTTGCAAAGCGGAGACAATTTGCGCGGCAACGACGATTGAATCGATCGTCTGTTGGGGAATCGCCCCGTGTCCCCCTTTTCCCAAAATCGTACAGCGAAACACCTCAACCGCAGCCATTAATGCTCCGCTTCGCACCCCCACCGTTCCCAGGGGAAGCTGATTCCACAGGTGCAACCCGATAATGGCATCGACATCCGGATTTTTCAACACCCCAGCTTGAATCATCGGTTTTGCTCCGCCGGGTCCTTCTTCAGCGGGTTGAAAGAGAATTTTCACCGTTCCCTTAAAGTGGCGATGTTGGGACAGATAGTACGCCGTTCCCAAGGCAATGGTGATATGTCCGTCATGACCGCAAGCGTGCATCTTGCCGTCGTGTTGCGATTTGTACGGAACGTCGTTTTCCTCTTGGATGGGGAGGGCATCCATATCGGCGCGAATGGCGAAGACCGATCCCGGTTGCGTTCCGGTGAGGGTGGCAACGATTCCCGTTTCGGCAATTCCGGTTTCGTGGGGAATCTGCCACTCTCGAAGTTTTTCGGCAATAAATTCAGCGGTGAGGCGTTCTTGAAATGCGAGTTCTGGTTGTTGGTGCAATTGGCGCCGCCATTGGACGAGGAGGGGTTGGAGGGCGCGAATTTCCGGGCGCAATCGATCGTGCAGAGTCGATGTAGAGAGGGGAGAGAGTAGAGAGGAGAAAGTCATTCGAGTCGAGCATCCTGTCTTTTCTCCATTATGGGGCTGAGTGGGCAATTCGGATGTCTCGAGTTTGGGTAAATTCGAGTCGGGGTTCAAGTTGACGCCCCAGCATCCCCAGATCTATTCCCACCAGGAACGGAGCTAGAGAAGGAGGTCGCCCACCCGAAGACAGAGCGAGCTTATTCACCCTGGAAATGGGGTTCGATGCCCCATTGGTGTTTTAACAGATGTTTGTAGGTGGCTTCCCGCAACATCATTTGTTCGTAGAGCTTCAGGAGAAAGTGTTGGGCTTGCTCCCGAGTCATTTTCTCCACTTGCGTTTCAAACGATCGCAAGTTGAATTGCTGTTCCAAGCTGAGTTCGATGGGATTGTTCATGGTTTTGACTCCTTCGAGCAGAATTGGACTTCTAGCAGTGCTGCCTTCCGATCGATTCTCTGGGTTTCCAGGGGGTAAAATGAGCGATCGAAGGTTTCCACCTGCTAGTTGTTACAGAGTATAACAAATGTTTGACAAAACAACCATAGTTTGTATGTATCAATAACTACACATCTCCAAATTTTCGATCCGGACACGGGTACTTTTACCAATTTGTCAATGGTAAATTTGCTCGTCACGAACGAAATGGAAGGTTATGGCAGAAGGGGGTGAAGAGGTGAGGGAGAAGAAAGCAGAGGGAGCTGGGGAAGCCGGGGAAGCTGGGGGAGAAAAGCGACTAGCAAGTCCCCAAATGACCAATGACCAACCCCAAAGTAAGGAGATCCGAATCTTCACTTAGGGGGAACCCACCGCCCCAAAAACCGGGCGATCGGGCAAAATCGATCTATGTGAGATACACAGCCCTCCTCATCGGTCTTTCCGCAAATGACAAATGACGAAGGACAAACGACCATCGGACTGTGAGCCAAGAATCCCCTGATGAGAGCCAAACAGAGCGAAGCGCGAATGTTTGGTGAAACATGGGGAGTGTCAATTTACTACCGGATAGAGTGTTATGACCGTACTGGAACAAGGCAACATTACAATCCATACCGAGAATATCTTCCCGATTATCAAGAAAGCCCTCTACTCCGACCACGAAATTTTCTTGCGGGAACTGATTTCCAACGCCGTCGATGCCATTGAAAAACTCAAAATGGTCTCCTACGCCGGAGAAGTGAGCCGCGAAATCGGCGAACCCAAAATTCGCATCGACATCGACAAAGACAAAAAAACCCTCTCCATCACCGACAACGGCATCGGTATGACCGCCGACGAGGTGAAACAATACATCAACCAAGTCGCCTTCTCCAGTGCCGAAGAATTCATCCAGAAATACAAAGGCGGTGCCGACCAACCGATTATCGGTCACTTCGGACTCGGGTTCTACTCCTCCTTCATGGTGGCGTCCCAGGTAGAAATCGATACCCTTTCCTGGCGAGATGGCGCCCAAGCAGTACACTGGACTTGCGACGGTTCCCCCGCTTTCCAACTGGAAGAATCCAACCGCACCGAACCGGGAACCACCATCATCCTCACCCTCCTAGAAGAGGAAACCGAATATCTCGAACCCTACCGCATCAAGCAACTGGTGAAAACCTACTGCGACTTCATGCCCGTTCCCATCGAACTGGGTAAGGAGAAAAAGGAAGGGGAAGACGACCAAGCAGACAGCGAAGTTATCAACCAACACAAAGCCATCTGGCGGCAGTCTCCCTCGGAACTCACCGACGAAGATTACCTGGAATTCTACCGCTACCTCTACCCCTTCCAAGAAGAACCCCTGCTGTGGGTTCACCTGAAAACCGACTATCCCTTCGACATCAATGGCATCCTCTACTTCCCCAAACTCAAACCCGATGTGGATGTCACCCAAGGCAACTTAAAGCTGTTCTGCAATCGGGTCTTCGTTAGCGACCATTGCGAGGAAATTATCCCCAAATTCCTACTGCCCATGCGGGGGGTGATTGACAGTCCGGATATTCCCTTAAACGTGTCTCGCAGTGCCTTGCAGATGGATCGCACCGTCCGCAAAATTGCCGATTTTATTGCCAAAAAAGTTGCCGATCGCCTCAAAGAACTGTACAACAATAACAAAGAACACTATCTCAAATGCTGGAAAGATCTGGGCACTTTCGTCAAGTTCGGCTACATGAACGACGATAAGTTTAAAAAACAGATCGAAGACATTATTATCTATCGCACCACTGCCGAACTGACCGCTGCCGAAGGTCAACCCGCCGTCCAAGTGGAAACCGAAGATGGCGACGCTTGGCAAGAGGTCACCCCGGCACAGGGAATCACCGCCAACGGGGAATCTTATACCACGTTAGACGAGTACCTGGAACGGAACAAAGCCAAACACGAAAACCGGGTGTTCTACTGCAACGATCCCGTTTCCCAAGCCACCTATGTCGAACTGCACAAGAGTCAGGGATTGGAAGTCCTGTTCCTGGATTCGTTCATCGATACCCACTTTATCAGCTATCTGGAGCGCGATCGATCGGAAGTCAAGTTCTCGCGGGTGGATGCCGAACTGGACGACACCTTACTCAACAAGGAAAACGACACCGAAATCGTCGATCCCAAAACTAACAAAACTCGCAGCGAATTGGTGAAGGAATTATTCGAAAAAGCCCTGAATAAACCCAGCGTCACCATCCGCACCGAAGCTCTCAAATCCGACGATCCCCAAAGCGCTCCCCCGGCAATGGTGCTGCTGCCCGAAGCCATGCGCCGCATTCGGGATATGACCGCACTCCTGCAACAGGAAACCGCCTCGTTCCCCGACGAGCATATCCTGGTAGTCAATACCGCCCACCCCACCATCCAAAACTTGGTTTCCCTGAGTCAAGGCAGCATCGTCCAAGCCGATGGTACGTCGCCCTCGGGAGAGTTAGCGAACTTGATTTGCCAGCATGTCTACGATTTGGCGTTGATGGCACAGAAAAGCTTCGATGCCGAGGGGATGAAGAACTTCGTCGAGCGATCAAACCAAGTTCTCACTCGCCTGACGGATGTAGCCGCGAAGTAACGTTCTAGGGACTCGTAACTAGCAACTAGCAGCTAGCCTTTTTGGTATGATGGGAAGTTGGGCGTTCGATCCAAACGGTCGCTCAACCCACTCTCATCGATGCCATAGGAGGTTCTCATGTCGCGCAAATGTCAATTAACGGGTAAAAAAGCCAATAACGGCTTCACGCTGTCCCACTCCCACATCCGCAACCACAAATTACAACAAGTCAACTTGCAGTGGAAGCGAGTTTGGTGGCCCCAAGGCAATCGCTGGGTGAGATTGCGGTTATCGACCACTGCGATTAAAACGTTGGAGAAAAAAGGCTTGGCAGCTATGGCGAAAGAAGCGGGAATCAACCTGAACAAACTGTAGGGTTCAGCCGGGTCGGTCGATCGATTTTAGATGTTTAGATTGACTCC
>DVED01000012.1 GCA_015295945.1 Oscillatoriales cyanobacterium M59_W2019_021
ACAGGTCTTCTAGACTAAGCATGGGGCAAGCGGGAGGTTGATGGTTGGCTCTTTCAGCCTACCCGCTTCGCTCCTCCTTATCCAAAATTGACGTTAACTAATGACCATTCGAGTGGGAATTATCGGAACGGGATTTGCGGCGCATCGGCGTGCGGAAGCTTTTGCGGGGGATAAGCGATCGCAATTGGTTGCCGTGGCGGGTTCGAGTCGGGAACGGGTTGAGGAATTGTGCCAGCCTTACAGCGCGGAGGTTTTAATCGATTGGGAGGAATTAGTACGCCGGGATGACATCGATTTAGTGACAATTTGTACCACCAATAACTTACACGGAGAAATCGTTCGCAAGGCGCTGGAAAATTGTAAACACGTTGTGGTTGAATATCCCTTATCTCTCGATCCTACGGAAGCTGAAGAACTGGTGGCTTTTGCCGAAATGAAGGGGAAATTACTACACGTCGAACATATCGAATTGTTAGGCGGCGTTCACCAAGCTTTCATCCAAAGGTTGCCTATCATTTCCCCTGCTTTTTACGTCCATTACGTCACGATTTCGCCCAAACATCCCGCACCGCGTAAATGGTCGTACCAGTCGGATGCTTTCGGATTTCCGTTGGTGGGAGCGCTGTCTCGGTTGCATCGACTCATCGATCGATTTGGCGAAGTGGCAAGCGTTCGAGGTCGGGCAAAATTTTGGGATGCGCCGGAACTGGGGTATTACAAGGCGTGTTGGTGCGAGGCGCAGCTAGAGTTTACCTCGGGGGTGATGGGGGAAGTCGTTTATGCCAAAGGCGAAATGTTTTGGCAGGCGGAAAATCAGTTAGCGATTTACGGGGAAAAGGGAACGCTGATTTTGGGTAGCGATGGTGGCATTTTAATCGATGCTGACGGAGAAAAAGCGATCGAGGTTGGAGGACGTCGCGGTTTATTTGCCAAGGACACGACAATGGTACTCGATCGCCTATCGGAGGGAAAACCACTTTATCTTGCCAATTCCGATAGCGTTTATACGCTGAAAGTGGCGGATGCAATTCGGAAGGCAGTCATGGGTAATGGGTAATGGTGCGTTTCGCGTTCGCTCAACACACCCTACGGTATTCCCGCTCATTACTTGATAAGGGTTAATGGTGCGATCGATCTTCCTCGTGTTTCATCGCTTTGTAACGTTTAGAAATGCGGCTTTCGGGATCGATGCCTTCAAATGTGGGAGGCAACCACACGCGGACGACTAACAACACAGCGAGAACCAGTAAGAACGCGCAAGCCGACATCACGTGAATCCAAGGAGTTTCCAGAACGCTGTGGACGATGGTTTCTCGCAAGACTGAGACGATGGATACTTCTACGGCAACTCCGATCGAAACCCGATGTTCTTGCAAGTAGATAATCAGCAGGCGGAATAACTCCACGAGAATCAGCAAAAACAAAATGTCGGCAGTGACCACCTGAAAGTTTAGCGGCGGCAACAGCGACAGAAACATTGATCGCAGTTGCAACATCATGAAGCTGAATAAGCCGATGCAAATGGAGATGACGATAATATCCTGAACGGTTTCGAGAATGCGGACGAGACGATCTCGATTGAGAAATGTCGATAGGTAGCCGGGTTTGTCGATCGATCCTTGCATGGGCAGTTCCTCTGAGCGGTGACAATTCCCAGAATACATTCAGGTAATTTTATATGTAAAGCTTAAAAAGATTTGTATTTTTTATGTTAAAGATTTGAGTTGTGGAGTAGGTTCTCTGCTGACGATCGATGCAAACGGGGGAAACTCCGTGTCTTTAGACCGGAGTAACCGCGTGAGACTCAATTCTCACGAACAGAAGGCTATGGTAGAATTGTACAAGTGGGTTGGGTAATCAACCACTTGAAAAACCCTGTGCTTAACCGCAACGCGCTCACCTTGACAATTTAATCTAGGCGGTTCTACTTTGTTGTGCCGATAGCCTCTCGTTATTAACATGGACTGAAATTTTTCCCAGTCCGATGGGTGAAAACTCGAGGGATTCCCTTTTCATCAATGAAGTTCGTTCGAGCTTGTAGATACATACTTCTGGGATGGAGGAAGCTATGCAGATGGTGCGTTTCGTTCCGGTGGCACACCCGACCAAAACTTATTACTTATTACTTAATTCCGAGGCGCGGAGTTGACCGCAGGCGGCATCGACGGCGAGTCCTCGGGAGTAGCGGATACTGACGGCGATGTGGCGCTGTCTCAAAATGTTAGCAAAAGCTTCGATGCGATCGCCCCCCGGACGCTGATAATCCACCTCGGAAATGGGGTTGTAGGGAATCAGATTCACGTGAGATTGGAAGCCCCGCAGGTGTCGCGCCAGTTCTTCGGCGTGTCCCGGTAAGTCGTTGAGTTTCGCCAGCAGTAGGTATTCAAACGTGAGTCGGCGGCGGGTTTGTTTCACGTAGTCGCGGCATTCTTCCAAGAGGGCTTCTAGGGGGTAATGTTGGGCGCTGGGAATCAGTTTTTCCCGTAAGGCTTGGTTGGAGGCGTGGAGGCTGACGGCAAGGGTGGATTGCAGTTGGAAGCGTGCGAGTTGGCGGATGCGTCCGGGAATGCCGACGGTGGAGAGGGTTATCGATCGCGCGGCAATACCGACATCTTGATTCAAGCAAGCGATAGCCCCGAGAACGTTATCCAAATTCAACAAAGGTTCGCCCATGCCCATCAACACGATATGGCTGACCCGACGATCGAAATCTTGTTGCACCGTCAGCACTTGATCGACAATTTCGTGCCGTTCCAGATTGCGGGTAAAACCGCCTTTCCCCGTGGCGCAGAAATCGCACGCCATGGGACATCCCACTTGGGACGATACGCACACCGTCAGGCGATCGCTGCTGGGAATGCCCACGGTTTCCACGATTTGACCGTCGGCGAGGCGGAGGAGATATTTGGTCGTGCCGTCGGGAGCAACCGATCGATGGTGAATCGTCGATCGCCCGATCTCCACATCGGAGCGATCGAGCCGCCATGGTTTGGGAAACACCGTAATTTCAGAGAGCGATCGCGCCCCGTGTTGGTAAATCCACTGGTGCAACTGCTTGCCCCGATAGGCGGGTTGTTGTTGCTGTTGTACCCAGGCGGTCAATTCTTCGAGAGATGCACCCAGTAAGGGGGGAATCGGGCGGGATGGGGTAGCGGGTGATCGAGTTTGAACGGAACTTGAAGCAGTCATGAATGGCAATGTGCGGGCGAACTCTTACATATTAATGCGCTTGCGGAGTCACAGAGCGATCGCCCCTGCTAAAAGGCGATCGAAATCCATATGGCGGACTGGTTGGGGTTCAGCACGACGGAGCGGGCAATGCGGGGGACTTGCAACTGCTAATACAGTATTGCTCGATCGCAGTGGCAACATTGCCGCCACCACCGCTACCGGATTGGGTGGTAATGTCGTCCTCAACGTCACCGACTCCCTACAACTGCGCGACGGCAGTTCCCTCGCGGTTGCCGCTTTGGGTGGAACGGAGAATGGTGGGAACTTAACCCTCGATGCCGAAACGATCGCCGCTTTGGAAAATAGCGCCATTTCTGCCAATTCCGTGGGGGGAAATGGGGGCAATATCCAAATTTCAACGACGGGTTTATTTGTCTCTCCCCAAAGCCGAATTACCGCCAGTTCCCAACTGGGAATCGACGGGACGATCGAGATTAA
>DVED01000125.1 GCA_015295945.1 Oscillatoriales cyanobacterium M59_W2019_021
ATAATAATATTAATTTATCTATAGTAATTTAAAATAACACAAAAAAACTTAACCTGATATCCGCAATTTTACGGACTTCCTGTGAATTTATCTGAAATTGCGAAAGCCTCAACAACCATTGCAACATTGCTAAGTCGAGTTCGTCAGTGACAGCACTCTACAACATCACCTAAGAAGAAGGAGGCATGGTTTTGAGAGCGGAGTCTCGATCGGAGGTTTTAGCAGGCGGTTCGTCAAGGTATTTATCGATCGCCGCTAGCACTTTTTCCTCTTGAATGGGTTTAGCCATAAAACCCGACGCACCGACGAGTTTAGCTCGCACCCGATCGACAATTCCATCTTGACTAGTGAGAATGACAATCGGAGTTTTTTTCAACTCAGAGACTCTTCTAAGTTGCGTGCAAAGTTCGTACCCGTTGACGACGGGCATCATCAAATCCAGAAAAATTAGGCTGGGTTTGCTTTCGACAATGGTAAACAAAGCTCGGAGCGGATCTTGAATTTTCAGCAATCGATGACCCGCCTTTTTTAAGATTTTTTGCAACTGCCAGCAAACCTGACGGCTGTCATCGACACAGGCGATTAAATGCTTATTTTTCACCCGATCGGTCGCTCGAGTCCGAACGGCTTTGATCGGGGGTTTGGGACGGGGTAAATCGGGAAGTTCGATCAGGCGGACTAATCCTTTTTGAATTAATGGAAATAGCGATCGCACCACCACTATTTCGTCTTTCTTCATCAAAGCTGATAAATTTCGCAGCGTGCGCTTGCCGTTGATCAGCTTGACTAAATTTTTATAAGTTTTGGGAGAGGTTTTCCTTTTCAGTTCTTCGAGATCGCTCAAAACGGGGGCGAGGTGAAGCAAGAAAAAACCCAAGTTTGCTTTTTGCCAAGCATTCCAGTTTTCTAAGGTTTTCACCATAATTTTTTCGACATCGATCATCGCCAAGACTCCCGTACCTGCCTCGGTCACCTCTTGCAACGTATGATAGTCGTAGGTTAAAAACTCGATAAACTGATGGTATTGTAAGATATCAAATAAAACCTCAGAAACCAATCGTTCGATCACCACCCGAGCATCCTCTTTCGTGATCGTCTGTCGGCAGACTAAAATGCTCATGACTTGATAGTCCCAACCGAAGTCTTGATGATCTTCTTCTCGAATCGCCAGCATCTCAAAATCGACCTGCGGGCACTGTTGAAAAAGAATGCGATACAGTCTTCTGACAACGTGCTTTCCGCCCGTTGCCCAAACGATTTTACCCCCTCGAAAATACAGCGTCCACCGCATATCCGAGGGAGCTTGAATCAGCATTCGTCCCGTGAACTGCTTGTGTTTTTGCTGGATTAATTGGTTAATCAAACTTTTGCTTGATTTTTGTTTGATATCTCCAACCATTCTGACTTCCTACTTTTTTTAATTTTGGGTTTGCGGTCATGCTTATTAACGGTGTCTGGGCTTTTAAGAACAATCGAACTCGTCGATGGCAGTCAGATCCCAGAACAAGCGATCGGCAAAGGCGGCAAGCGTCCTCAAGAGAGGAGATTTTGGGAATTCGATCGGTATCCTCAAGCAGCCCACTTGATCGGGAATTTCCTTCGGTCTGATGACAGGCATAGGCTTAGAATCCGCGATTCGGGCAATAAACTGGAGAATAGATCATCGATCGGCAAGCGATCTAAATTGAATTGGAATCTAAGAAATCTGTATGGAAGGAATCGTATCCCATGGCACGATTTCTCAGTAGACCTCAGCTTTGATTGTATCGGATTGATGGAAAGACGAGGACTCCAATGCTTACATCATTTTGCAGGAATTTACGGTACGATCAATCTCGAAATAGGAAAGTCCGCAAAACTTGGGGTTGCCCCTCGGCAATCCGGAAGTTCACTTGGTTGGTCATGCTATCCCTGCGAGATAGAGTCAACGATCGCCGTCAGATAGAACGAGCGAACCCCCTCGAGAGTAGCGATATCGTTCCGAATTGTCCGTTAGTCCGTCCCGCAAGCGACAAAAAGTCTGGAGGTTGCCTGCAGTCGAGATCGTCCCGAAAGGGGCGATACTCTACAGGAGTCGCGACGCGATCGGTAGAATTGTAGAACCGAGATCCGTTACAGTAAGTAAAGAAGCGCAGTCACGACACAGGAGCCATGGCAACTTCATCTTCCATCGCCGTTCGCGAACTTCCTCTATTTCCCCTCCCAGAAGTCGTTTTGTTTCCTGGTAGACCGTTACCCCTCCATATTTTCGAGTTTCGCTACCGGATGATGATGAACACTATCCTCAATAGCGATCGCCGTTTTGGGGTGCTGCGGTGGGACCCGACCAATAACGAAGCCGCTCCCGTGGGCTGCTGTGCGGAAGTCATCCAATACCAGCGCCTACCCGACGATCGCATGAAAATCTGGACGTTGGGACAGCAGCGATTTCGAGTCTTAGAATACGTCCGCGAAAAGCCTTACTACGTCGGTTTAGTCGAGTGGATCGAAGATCGTCCCTCCTCGGACGATCTCAGAGGGCTAGCATCGGAGGTGGAGCAGTTATTGCGAGATGTGGTACGCCTCTCGGCAAAACTGATGGATCAGCGCATCGAACTCCCCGACGATATCCCGGGTTTGCCCACCGAACTCTCGTATTGGGTGGCGGGGAACTTGTACGGCGTCGCCGCCGAACAGCAATCCCTCTTGGAAATGCAGGATACCGCAACCCGCTTGCAACGAGAAGCTGAAATTCTCACCACCACGCGCAATCACCTCGCCGCACGCACGGTTTTAAAGGATACGCTGGAAGAATAATGGATGGGTAATGGGTAATTGGAGAGCGCCGAACGATGAACTATGACGTCACTCAATGGTTGAATGAAATTGAGTCTCTGCAACAGCAATTAGCCGAGATGAGGCAAGAGCGTGCGGAAGCCGAGTCTACAGCCGAGCATTGGCGGCAGCTTTACAATACTGAAGCCCAGCAACGCCGAGACGAAGCGCAAGCGGCGCAGGCAGAAATCGAGCGACTGCAAGCTCAGCTTCAGCAACAGCAGGTACGTCCCGAACTCTCCGAGTCGAATCTTTTGGATGCCGCACAGCAGGAAGTGGAGAGCTTACCTGTGGATATGCTGCGATCGAGGTCGCTCGACCTTACCGTGGAATGCGCCCGCTTGCGGCAAGAAGTTGCGCAGTTGAGTGACGCACTCCAAACCGAACGGGAGAATCACGCGAAAACTCGCACGGAACTGACGACGGCGTTGGGCGATACTGTAGAGTTACTGGCAAAGTCGAAAGTCAAAGATAAAGATCGATCGCCCCTCATTCCCCAATTCCTCTCCGAAAATCCCGAGGGAGAAGCCCCTCAGTCCCCCGAAATAACTTCGATCGAAGGCGTCCAAACGCCCAAACAAATCCCTCCTGGTAGCGTTCGACCTTTACAACTTCCGGCTTCCGATACCATGCCTTAAGCTAGGAAAATTGGTAGCAGGGCTGAAATTTGGGCAGGAATAGGTTTATCCTAAAAGGAGTGTAACTTTGCAGAACTTTACAAAAAAGTTCGCTCCGGCTCAAATATTAATAGAACCCATGAAATGTGCGATTAATCGCCGCGCTCAGTTTTCGGCTAGCCATCGCTATTGGCTACCCGAATTGAGCGAAGCCCAGAACCAGCAGCGATTCGGTGAGTGCGCTCGCGCTCCAGGTCACGGTCACAATTACGTACTGTACGTTTCGATGGCCGGAGATCTCGACGAGTACGGCATGGTGCTGAACTTGTCCGATGTCAAGCACGTCATCAAGCGGGAAGTGACCGCTCAACTCGACTTTTCGTACCTCAATGAGGTCTGGTCGGAATTTCAAGAAACCCTACCGACGACGGAAAATTTAGCGCGGGTCATTTGGCAGCGACTCGCGCCGTATATTCCCCTCGTTCGCATCCAACTTTACGAACATCCAGAACTTTGGGCTGATTATTTAGGAAATGGCATGGAAGCTTTTTTAACCACTAGCACTCACTTTAGCGCGGCTCACCGACTGGCATTGCCGGATTTAAGTTATGAGGAAAACTGCGAAATTTATGGCAAATGCGCTCGCCCTCACGGTCACGGACATAACTATCATTTGGAGGTGACGGTGAAAGGCGAAATCGACCCTCGAACGGGGATGACGGTGGAATTGGGAGCGCTGATGAAGGTTATTGAAGACCATATCGTCGAACCGTTCGACCATACATTTTTGAACAAAGATATTCCCTACTTTGCCAAGGTGGTTCCTACTGCCGAAAATATCGCCGTTTACATTCGCGAAGTGCTGCGCCAGCCCATTCGCGAGTTGGGTGTCGAGTTGTACAAAATCAAGTTGATCGAAAGTCCTAATAATTCTTGCGAAGTTTACTGCACGGATGCGTTAACCGATACCGTACCACAACCCCAGCAAGAACCTGTTCTGGCTAGCATGTAAGGTGAAATCCCTGAATATTGGCTACAAATCTAGGGCGCAAAAATCGATCCAGGGCGAATGCCATTCGCCCCTACGAACGCATCTAGTGCCACCTTTTAGCGATTTCATATATAGCGCTACGCGCTTAGGTTAGGACATCGCGGCTGGGCGAAGCATTTGCATAAACGTTGTTATCCTGCCGACCAAATTCTCGGGCAAATGCTTCG
>DVED01000181.1 GCA_015295945.1 Oscillatoriales cyanobacterium M59_W2019_021
AACGCCCGTGCAACCCTTGCCCGTTGCCTATAACCCCCAACGCCTGGAGGAAGGATACGCCGTCTTGGTGGATTATTTCGATCGACCCGAAATCGCGGTTCAGCTTCGGCAAGTGGTGGGGACGGAGATCGGATTGGCAGCCTACGGACGGCGACCCTATCTGCTGGTGCGGTACACCGACGACGAAGATCGCGCCAATTCCACCCTGCAAGCCCTCAGCGAGAGTGGATTCTTGGCAATGGTAGTCGATAGTCGCCAAGTGGTGGTGCTGTCCTCCGCAATCGCGCCATTCTGAAACGGGAATGGGAGGGGGCGATCGCGCCTGAAGATTTTTTTGACAAAATCTCGGGCAAGTATGCTACCATAAAATTCTTGTCACCCTGGAGAGGTGGCTGAGCGGTTGAAAGCGGCAGATTGCTAATCTGTTGTACGGTTCGAAAGTCCGTACCGAGGGTTCGAATCCCTCCCTCTCCGTTCGATAGCTGTAAAATCTCGATCATCCGCGATCGACCCAAAGCTTGTTAGTTCGGGTCGATCGCTTTGTAGAGCGCGATCGCGGGTAGCTCGTAGTCACGACTACCCACTCGCTATTTACTTCAAAAAACTGTCGGTCAACCACAAGAAGAAAAAGGCGATCCATGCCGCGAGAGTATCGAGACTCAACAGTACCCCTAACTGCGGTTGAATCAACGCCGCCAGTTGTCCTCCCAACAACACGCCGACGAGCAAACTCACCAAGGTGAGTAAAACCGCGCGTCCGAAACGATTTTCTTTGCGGTTGAGGAAGTACAAACTCACCCCTGCCCCCACAGCTAGGGCAATCGAGGGAGCTTGCAGAGCGAGCAGGCACAATCCCAAAAAGATCCCCGCCGGCAATAGGATATCGGCTTGACTGGGGGTATCGAGCGCGTTTTTCAACCAACCCGGCGTCCGAGCGGACGATGCAGAAGGGACATTGGCAGGAGCTTCCGGAACCACTCGCTCGGGAAATCGAATGCGCTCGGGCACTTTAATTTTTCCTTGCTGGCGCAGTCGCAACCGATCCATCAACACGGCATCGTACGCCGTTTCAATTTTCTCCAAAAGCTGTCGATCGCCCGAATGCTCCTCAAAAAGGCGATCGCGAGCTTCTTTAATTTCGTCAAACGAGGCGTCTTCGCCAACTCCGAGTTGTTCGTAGGGAGTTCGATCGCTCATTACCCGCTCCTAAACTGATGTCTCCAACCTAGGTTGACTCTGATACTTAATATTCTAGTGCCTGACCTCCTCTCCCGATCGGATCTCGATCGAACTCTTCAAAAAATCTCTATAGCGATCGGCACTCGGCACTCAGCCCGAATTGCCAACACGCTCGTTCCCGTCGGACTAGAGATGGTTGGGTTTTCAAGCTTCCGAGACTCCTCTGGAGTTGCCGTGCGAATGAATGCCGCCACTTGGTAGCGACTTCTACATCAATTGTACCCTCGTTCTCCTGCCGCCTTCATGGCGATTCCAGAATTTCCAACACGGCTTTGGGTTGTAACTTTTCTTTAAACCAAACGATCGGCAGGGGAATGTCGAGGGGACGAACTCCGGCACGTTCTAAATTCAAGCGTTCGGAAATGGCGAGGATAAGGCGATCGCAACCGGATCGGCGAATTTGGGAAAACTTTTTGCGCAAGTATTCCGGTCGCCAGTACCCGATAATTTCTAGCAAAAATTCCCGTCCGTCGGGATGAACCAAGCGGAAATCGGGAATCATGACGCTACCGGGAATGGGAATCAGATCGACTTCTCGTTCCAAACGCCACTCGGTATGAAGAGAATCCCACCGATCGGCAAACGCTCGTTCGATCGTACTATCGTAGGGTTTGCCGGGAGGATAGTGAGTCACCAAACCGCAATCGGAATTCAACCCAAAGCGACCGGGTTTCGGTTTTCCCGTATAAAAATCGCGGTTTTGCAAGGTGGCTTTCAAACTCCATTTCGTCACGTGCAGCAGTGCCGGAATCAGTTTGGCGATCGCCAATCCGTAGCGGGTACTGGGTTTGAACAAGCTCGTCGGACCGTCGATGGTAATCGTAAACCCGTAATCGGCATCGCCCTCAATATAAGACATTAAACTAAATAATTTGAGATAGCGAAATAACAATTTATACTGCCCCGGTACGTTACGATGGGCATTAATAATAATCTCGCTCGCGCGGTAAAAAATCCCCTGAACTTGAGATAAATTGTACCGATGCAACAAGGCATCGGCATCGGGGGCGTCAAACTGAGTGAGAATTCGATTCTCTTGCAAATCGGCATACAATCCTTCTCGAACTTGCGCGGGAGTGATGGTTTTTCCCTGTTCTTGCGTGAGTTGATGGGCGACGGTTTCCAGGGTGGTTGCCGTTGTTTCGGGGTGGGGAACCGATTGCGCGGCGAGGGTAAAGACTTCCTGGCGCAACATCGGCGGTTCTAAGGGACTGACGATTTCGATCGTGCAGAAACTACTTTTGAGAATGTGTGCCAGTCCCCGCTTGACTCGATAGTCGGGGCTGTCTCCCTCGAATTCTAACAACCGCCGATCGAGTTCGCCTTGGGTTTCGCCAACGGCATCCGCGAACATATTAATCAGATCCCGCGCAATTCGTTGGTTGTCCCGATCTAAGTTGAGGCGTTTGGGATGAATTTCCTCGCCATTTTGGCGGTAACTGAGTAAGTCGGTGGGGAGCATGACATCTCAAAAAACAAAAAGCCAGACACAGCCAGATTTAGGCTGGAAGTCGATCGCCGATCGCTTGACTGCATGACTAGCAATATATCGAACTAGGCTACAAATCGGAAATCTTGTTAGGGTAGGTATAGAGGGATTAGGAGGGCGAGATCTCGTGCGGAAATCGAGATCTCGAGCTTGGCAATGCGGATATGCGGATAGTTCAGGAGGGATTATGCCTCATCGGAGTCGAAGATGGAGGAAGCGGTTTGACTGCGGACATCGGGGGTTTGGCAAATACTGTCACTGTTGTGCGGTTCGGGAAATGCGGCGGCAGGCGAAAGCGGTGCAGCGAAAGGCTTCTCGAGAAGAACGATCGCAACAAAAACGATTCAACGGATTCGATCTGTCAATGTTACCGAAAGCCATGATAAAGAAGGCGAAATCGATTTTGGGTAAGCTGACGCAAGGCGTTCATCCAGGGGCGTTGGGAGGCAAGCAGTTCCAGTTCGATCGCAATTTGATGCGAATTCCCATCGGCTATCGCCACCGCCTGCTGTGTCGGCGCAAAGACGATGGTATCGAACCCGTCGAATTGATGACCCACGAAGACTATAATTCCATCTCGCACAATACGAGACGTTAATAAAAGGAGCTCAGGAGTTCAGGAGTAAGCGCTGCGCACTGGCTACGCCTACAGGAGTTCAGAAGAAATAAGGAGCAGGGGGATCTGGGGGGAGAAGGAGACACGGGGACACGGAGACGCCAAGACGCGGAGAGCGTGAAGGCGAAAGCGCAAATCCCCAAATGACCAATGACCAATGACAAATAACCAACCCCAAACCCCGAACCTCAAAAAAAAAAGATGGGAGCGTTCCCCCATCTTTTGGCTTACAGTCGAATGGCTTGCAACTCTTGGCGTGGATTGTAACTGCGACTGTCTCGAAGTTTTTCATAATAGTCTCGCTCGGTGTCCGTGAGCGATTTCGGGGGAACGATGGTGACGCGCACCAACTGATCGCCGCGTCCTCCGCCTTTGGGTTGGGGCCAGCCTTTGCCGCGCAGTCGCAGGGATTGACCGGAACGGATTCCTGGCGGCACGTTCACCGTTACCGTGCCATCGGGGGTGGGAACGTCGATTTTGGCGCCGAGTACCGCTTCGTCCGGTGCAATCGGCACTTCGCACACCAAGTTATCACCCTCGAATTGGAAGAACGAGTGGGATTGTAACTCCACGTTCAGGTACAAATCGCCTTGGCGTCCGTAGCCATCTTTGCGACCTTTGCCTTTGACCCGCACTCGACTTCCAGCTTTGGTGCCGGGGGGAATCCGCACCTCGATGGTTTCGCTGCCCAAACTCAGACGCTTTTGAACGCCGCGAAACGCTTCGGAAAAGGTAAGATTGAGAGTCGCTTCTCGATCAAGTGACGTACTGCTAGACGAGCTAGAAGTGCTGCTGCCGTTGGCGTAGCGGGCGAAATCTTCAAATCCGCTATATCCGTTAAAATTGCTGGAGCGTCCGCCCGTTCCGGTATGGGTGGAATACGACCAGTTTCGCCGCTGCTGCGTGCCGCTATTCCCCAAACCGTTGAGTAACTCGTTGATAAACTCGTCGAAGTTGGCGTACTGACTGAAGTCGAATCCGGTGGCACTGCGACCTGCGTTCGGCGACCATCCGCCACCTGCACTGGCTTGTTTCCAGTATTGACCGAAGCGATCGTATTGAGAACGCTTGTCGGCATCGGATAGGATTTCGTAAGCCTCGTTGATTTCTTTGAACTTGGCTTCGGCTTGCTTGTCTCCGGGGTTGAGATCCGGGTGATATTTCCGAGCCAATCGCCGAAAGGCTTTCTTGATCTCCGCCTCGCTGGAATTTTTCGGGACTCCGAGGATTGCGTAGTAGTCTTTAAAGTCAGTTGCTGCCATTGACTCCTCTATCTCCTGGTTACTAGATATTTAGTTTAAGATCTTTTCTATAAGACTGTCAGAGTACCAGCAGGAAGGTGCTAAAGTTGGAAGCCCGATCTCCCAGGTGGCGCTTCCTCGCTCGCGATCGCCCGCGTCCGATGACTTCCCAGTCTGGTTTCTAGAATAGCCCAGAAGAGCGGGCGATCGAGTTCGGTTCTTTCTGCTCGTGGCGATCGCAATTTCCGTACTCTCGCAGGCATCTGAAGGTTTTGATGGGGGGATTCGATCGCCGTTCGGTTGGAAAAACGGCAAAATTCGTTCCTCCAACCTCTAGTCTTCCCCAAATCTCCCTCGATTTTGCCGATTTTATTGAGATTAGCGTCAATAAGGCAACGAATTGACGGGGTTTCAGCCTTGTGGTACTCTAAACTAAAGGCGAAGCTATGAAAACTTATCGTACGATAATCTATTTTTGAGTAAGGGTAGCAGTCGTAGGGTGTGTTAAGCGAAGCAAAACGCACCTTCAAAATTACTAGTCGTCTAGTCTAGGTTCGAGTTTGTTTCCCTACTCAACGACTCGACAAATGCCCGATGTTCCGGAGTTTGTAACCCCCGTTGCAACACCGCCAAAACTTCCGCCATATTTCCTCCTCGCAACGCAGCCACCGACAGCCACAACCCCGGAAACACTTCGCTGCGGACAATTCCCTCCCCGTCCGCCTCTAAAGCCACGTAACGACCTTCTCGTAGACAAAACCAATCGAGCTTATTCTCGTAACTTTGCCAGATGATATATTCCTGCACCCCATTGCGGCGATAGGCGTTGAGTTTGTCGCCGAGGTCGTAGGAGGCACTGCTGGCAGCAATTTCGGCGATGAGTTCCGGTGCGCCTTCGATGTAGTCATCCGTACTGATGCGGGAGTTACCCCCCACTTCCGGTTCGATTCGCAACAAAGCATCGGGTTGCGGCTCGTTATCGGCATCTAGGCGTACCGTGGCGTTATCTGCGAGGTACACGCCGGGAGTTGCCGCGCTGTACACTAATAACCAACCGACAATGCTGGCATGGGGTTGAGCGTGAAAATTGGCACGAACTGGGGATGCCACGTAAACCACTCCTTCGATGAGTTCGGCTTGTTTGAGATGGGGCATTGCTTGATACCGTCGCTCGAATTCGTGGCGGGTCAATCGGTCTCCGCTTTCGAGGGGTGGCAGTTTGACGGGGGTCGATAACGCTGACATAAGAGAGAAAGACGCTGCAATTTTTATTGTAGACTGGGTTATGGAGATAGTGATGTCTGGCGGTGCGGGGGCGATCGCTTGTCCGTTTTGAGATAAATTTGCTAAGACCGAAGTATTGCGATATCTACGAACCGATCGCCTTTATGCGTTTCTTCCCCGGCAAGTTTTCCGTTTATCTCCTCACCCCTTGTTTCTGCTTGCTTTCGGCGTGTCGGCAAGAGATTTCGCCGCAGATTCAACCGCTCCCGCAAGATCCTGGGGTGAAAGTTTATTTCAATCAAAATCAAGCGACCCGTTATACCGAAGACGATCGCAATTTAACCCGTCCGGGAGATAATTTAGAAGCCTTAATTGTCGAGATGATTTCTAAGTCTCAAACCCGAGTTGATGTTGCCGTGCAGGAATTGCGACTGCCGGAAATCGCTCGCGCTTTAGCCGATCGCCATCGATCAGGGGTGAAAGTTCGCGTTATTATCGAAAATAGTTACCGCCGTCCCTGGAGCGATTATACCGACGCGGAAATCGCGCAAATGCCGGAGCGAGAACGCGATCGTGCCAAAGATGGACGCCGCCGCATCGACACCAACGGCGACGGTCGGTTGAGTCCCGCTGAAATCCGCCAGAACGATGCTTTAGTCATCCTCCGAGATACCGGGGTTCCCCTCCTCGACGATACCGCCGACGGTTCCAAAGGCAGCGGATTGATGCACCATAAATTTATCGTTACCGACGATCGATCCCTCCTCGTCACCTCCGCCAATTTTACCGGATCGGACATTCACGGCGACCCCGACAAACCCGCCAGTCGCGGCAATGCCAACAACCTCCTCCGTATCGACTCCCCCCAACTCGCGGCGATATTTCGGGGGGAATTTAACGTCATGTGGGGGGATGGCGTCGGCGGCAAACCCGACAGTCAATTTGGGGTGCAGAAACCTCCCCGAGGGATGCAAACCGTCGTCCTGGGAAACAACCGCATTTCCGTGCAATTTTCCCCCACTTCCCGCAAAATTCCTTGGGAACAAAGCGTTAACGGGACAATTTCTAAGACTTTAACACACGCCTCCCAATCGGCAGATTTAGCCCTGTTTGTCTTTTCCGAACAAGGCATCGCCGATACCCTGGCAATGCGGCACCAGCAGGGAATTTCCGTCCGGGCACTGATCGATCCCAGCTTCGCCTATCGAGATTATAGCGAAGGATTGGATCTCCTGGGGGTTGCCTTACCCAATCGCAACTGCCAGTACGAAGCGGGAAACCGTCCCTGGCAACAGGCGATCGAAACTGTTGGCGTTCCCCTACTCCCTCCCGGCGATAAATTGCATCACAAATTTGCCGTTCTCGACAGTCGGATTACGATTACGGGTTCTCATAACTGGTCGGCGGCAGCAAACCAAGATAACGATGAAACGTTGTTAATCGTCGAAAACTCTACCGTCGCCGCCCATTTTCAGCGAGAATTCGATCGTCTCTACACCCATGCAAAATTAGGAATTCCCGAAAAGGTACGGCAGAAAATAAAACAACAAAACTGTCCGGCGATCGTCCAAAAAGCACCTACCCCAACTCAAACTCAAAAAACAATCCCCAGTTCCAGCGATAAAATTAACCTCAATACTGCCACACCCCAAGAACTGGAAACCCTTCCCGGCGTCGGACCGAAATTAGCGAGAGAAATTGCGATCGCGCGACAGGAAAAACCCTTTACCTCTCTCGAAGATCTCGATCGCGTTCCGGGAATCGGATCGAGTAAGTTAGAGAAATTGCGCGATCGCGTGACGTGGTGAAACCAAGTTGGAATCGCCGGATCGATCTTAGAAAGCTTCAAGCGATCGATCTCCACTTCTCAAGTGACACTGTTAACTGGAGTTTAGACTAACGACAAAGTAACCCAACCAGAAGTTGAGTCGAATTCTCGGAAAATTTTCGGGGTTCAAGCTGAACTTCTCCTCGATTTTTG
>DVED01000114.1 GCA_015295945.1 Oscillatoriales cyanobacterium M59_W2019_021
CCCAGAACCCAGCATCCTCCCCGAAAATATCGATCCCAACTACGACCCCTGCCAACTCTTAATCGTTTCCCCCGCCATCCCCACCCCCAACCTCACCGTCGATACCCTGGCAGGTGCATCTCTATTCGGCGACGAAAACGCCAACACCCTAGACGGAACCGCAGAAACAGCAGTCACCCTTGGAGGGGGAGGCGGAAACGATAACCTCTTCGGCAGTCCCGGAAGCGATCGCCTCTACGGCAACCTCGGCGAAGATTTCGTAACCGCAGGAAGTGGAAACGATACCGTTACTGCCGGACAAGATAACGATGGCGTTCTCGGCGGAGGAGGAAACGATTTGCTTTCGGGAAATCTCGGAAACGATCGCCTCTACGGTGACGACAACGACGACATCCTTTACGGCAATGCCGGAATCGACTACATCGAAGGTGGCAACGGCAACGATGTCGCCTTTGGGGGAAAAGATAACGATGCCATCACCGGAGGAGTGGGTGATGATATCCTGTTGGGAGAGTTGGGAAACGACTGCGTACAAGGATATGCTGGCATTGATATTCTATACGGAAATAGTGGTAGCGATACACTCTGGGGAGAGATAGGGAACGATATCCTGTACGGCGGTCAAGGGGAGGACTGGCTGCACGGCGGCGGCGAAAGCGATATCTTACAAGGCGATCGCGGCAACGATACCCTCACTGGGAGCGATGGGGGCGATCGCTTCGATTTTCGTCGCGGTGACGGGAGCGATACCATCACCGATTTTCAACACGGCTTGGATATCATTGGATTAACAGAGGGGTTAACCTTCGAGGCTTTGGCGATCGTCCAAGTCGGAAACGATACGCAAATCGGCATCAACGGTGGCTTGCTCGTAACCCTGATGGGTGTGAGTGCCAATACCTTGTCGATCGACGATTTCGCCTTGGTATGAGGTCTAAAAAGGGGAACAGCAAATATTTATTTGCTGCCCCTCAACCCGCCTCGAAACCTTATTTCCACCCGGCACGATCCATCACTTTCAACGCATCTGCATTCAGCTTGCCGTAAATCTCTGCATTTATCGCGTCAGTTTTGAAGTCCGTTCCGTAGCTTGCCAGAACGGGATCGAGTTCGACACCTTCAACCACCGGATATTCGTTATTCCCTTCCGCAAAGAGTTTCTGTGCCTGAGGGCTGACCAGATGCTCCAAAAACTTAACAGCCGCTTCCTTATTCGGTGCTGTTTTGAGGATGCCTCCACCGCTGATATTAATATGAGTTCCCCGTTCGCCCGATCCTTGATTGGGGAAAAAGATGCTCACTTTTTCGGCAACTTCGCGATCTTCCGGTTTGTCGGACTTCGCCAACCGCACCAAATAGTAGGTATTGGCGATCGCCAACTCTCCCTGTCCGGCAGCCAGGGCTTGAATTTGTGCCGTATCGTTCCCTTCTGGGGGACGGGCAAAATTCGCCACCATTCCCCGACACCACTCCTCCGTCTTCGCTTCGCCGTGAGCGTGCAGCAAAGCGCCCACTAAAGACTGATTGTAAATATTGCTGGAAGAGCGGATGAGAATTTTGCGCCGCCATTGACTGTCGGTTAGCGCTTCGTAGGTAGACAGATCCCTGGGGTTGACGCGCTCTTTGCTATACAGAATCGGTCGCGCGCGCTTGGAAAAGCCAAACCACAGTCCTTCGGATTGCCGCAAGCTGGCGGGAATTGCCCGTTCCAATATCGGGGAAGAGACTTTTTCGAGTAAGCCTTCTTCCTGAGCTCGCCACAAACGACCCGCATCGACGGTCATAAAAATATCCGCCGGACTGTTTGCCCCTTCGCTTTTAATCCGTTCGATTAACTGGTCGGCTTCGGCTTCGACTAAGTTCACCCGAATCCCCGTACTGTCGGTAAAGCTTTGGTAGATGTCATCGTCCGTGTCGTAGTGACGGGCGGAGTATAAGTTGACGGCATTGCCAGACTGCGCTCTGAGCGGGCGATCGAACGATCCGAGGGCGATCGCAGACATCGCAGCACTACCGGCGAGGAAAACTCGCCGAGTCATTTTGGTCATAGGTTTAATCCCGATTTTGAGTGTTCTGGGCGATCGCTGGGTATCCCAGATAGCGATCGACTCCAATTAAAGCAGGATCGGGATCTTTAATGCAAGTAGTTCTTGATAAATTAAGTCTAGATTTAAGATTTTATTGCAGTTGACCGATAGCGATCTCAATTAAAAGCATTCTAGACATCCCGAAACTCTTGCTATACAGGCATTTGTAGAGAGCTATCTCAGAAAATACGAGTTTCTTCTCATTAACTTGAAAGTATAGATTATCAATACAGGTATAATCGGGGAATGCCTCATACTTGCCCGGTATGTCTCTACCCAAATTGTGGAAAACGCTACCCGCCCCCGTCCGATGGCTGATTCGCCCTTGGTTCTTCGTCGTGTCTGCCGCTCACGGCGTCCTGTTGATGCTTCCCCATCCGCCTGAAAATGCTAGAGAGCCAGAAATCACCCAACTCGAACCCCCCCAGAAACCCTCATTCGGGTTGCAAAGTTACCGCCCAAACCACCAACACCGCCTCCAACCACTCCTCCAGCATCGCCACCCGCCAGTTCCCCACCTCCACAGTCTGCTGCCCCAGCCCCCACACCCGCTCTGCGAGAACCAGCACCCACCCTGGATCGACCACCACCCGACGTTCCCTCGGAACCCCCCGTTCGCGATCCGGAGGCAACACCGGAACCCGCACCTGCACCCCCAAATCGCCAAGTCGAACCGACCCCAAAACCCGTCCCAGAACCCGTCTCAGAACCCGTCCCAGAACCCACACCCGAGCCAACTCCCACTCCCAAAAAAACCCTCGAACCGACACCGGAACCGACACCCGACCCCACTCCAGACCCCACCCCGACCCCCTTTCACGACTTCCCTCACGCGAGCGGAGCGCAATCTGGTTGTAACGGACGAGACGACTGCTGGCAAACCAGCGAAACTCAATGGCGATCGATCGCGAGTAATCTGTCGCAAGATTTACAAAACCGGGGTTACGAAGTCGAGCAAGTCAATATTGCTACCGATACGGGAATGCGAGTTTATCGCATTTCTAAAACAGGCGAAACGCCGTATTACTTACACTTAGTTTCGACATTGCAAGGAACCAAATATGTAACTTCGCAAACACAAATGACAACTGAAGAATTAGAAGAACTTGCTAATTCCTAACGGTGTTCTGAGTCAGAAAGCATCAAAATCGGGATGTTTTTCTTCAAGGCTCGTCAATTTTTTAATTTAGAATTAAATCTTTCTTAACCCAGTTCTTTTCAGAATCCGATACCCTAAGCTAGATATCTGGCGATCGCCGCTTTCCCCCACAATGTACTTATTCCACTTTCTCTTAGAAGTCGCACCCGTCGTCGAAGAACCGCCGAAACGCATCATCGATACCTTCCTCGCCGGAGGTCCGGTGATGTGGCCCCTGCTAGGATTGTCGATTATCACCTTCACCACGGCACTGGAACGGGGTTGGTTTTGGGTGCGGCTCATTTCCCAAGAAGATCGCATCGTTCGCGACGTTCTCGAAGCGGCGAAATACGACCTCGATAAAGCCGCAGAAATTGCCGAATACGCCCGATATTTAACGATCGGACGCTTTCTCCTCGCCCCTTTAAAATTGCGACAACCCACCCCCGAAACCTTTCGCTTAGCAATGGAATCGGCGGGGGATAAAGAGTTTGTCAAAATGCGAAAAGGCAGCAAAGTTCTCGAAACCGTAATTGCCGTTTCTCCACTGTTAGGACTATTAGGAACGGTTACGGGTTTAATTAATACGTTCGGCAACTTAAATATCGGTGGTGGCGGATCGACAGCGAGTGCAACGCAAGCGGCGGCGGGGATTGGAGAAGCCTTATTAACTACGGCGGCGGGAATGATCGTTGCCATTATCGCTCTGCTATTTTTTCAACTCTTCGTGACTTTACAATCAAAGCAAGTCGAATACTTCGCTGAAGTGGGGAACGAATTGGAGTTAATTTACCGACAAATTTGGTACGAACCCCTGCAAAACGATCTCGATCGCGCCTTACCCATTGGAGATGCCAGAACCGAGAGTTCGTTCCTTTAAGATTGAGGTTAACGCGCATTAATGTTTAAAGATCGGCAGCAAGTTTCTCAGGTTCCCGAGGTCAATCTCGTCCCGATGATGGACGTTTTGATGTCGGTTCTCACCTTTTTTATTATCTTAGCGATGACGCTCACGGGTCAGGGAATTCCCAATGTAGATTTGCCGTCGGTGCAAGATGGAACGGGGGAAGGGGGAGAAGGAAATACGACAGAACCAGAAGTCAAGAGATTGGTGGTAGGATTGAATGCAGAAGGTCAAATTCTCCTCAATGGCGAAGTTATCGAAGAAGGGCAACTCGCGGAAAAAGTTGAGCCATTTCTAGCGGCAAATCCCGACGGAATCGTGACGTTAAATGCCGATCGCACGTTAGACTATCAAAAGGTCGATTTGTTTTTACAAGAACTGCAAGAAATAGGCGGAGATCGCGTTTCCTTAGCCATTAAATAGTATTCTAGTTTGACATCAATGCGATTTAAATCGACTCGCTTTGCCGCTTCCATCCCCACCATTAACTTAACCCCCATGTTAAATGTGGTGATGGTGGTTCTGGCATTTTTTGTCTTGGTTTCTTTAACGCTGACCAGCGAACCCACTTCTGTCGATGTGGCATTGCCGGGAAAAGAAGATGAAGAAGCCATCCCGACCGTCAATCCCGATTTACCCGAGTTTTTAGCCGTGCGCGTCGATCCGGAAGGCAAAATTTCTATTGACGGTCAATACTATACTCAAGAGCAGTTATTGCAGGACGTTCCCGCCTATTTACAAAATAATCCGGAAAACTCCGTTTACGTCATTCCCGATCCGGGAATGCCTTATGAAAACGTAATGCAACTGTTAGTCGAACTGCGAGAAGTTGGGGGCGATCGCGTCTCGCTGGCTGTGGGAAATAATTAGAAGTTAAAGCAAAAAGTCGCTCTAAATTAATAAAAAATATGACTGCAAAGTTTTCAAATTAAAAAATACTTATA